>NZ_JBJQKY010000006.1:0-280710 GCF_046486595.1 Escherichia sp. WS3063 | reverse complement strand
AAATAGCCTGGTATGCTTCGATACAGCAGGAGCCGAATGGCTGGAAGACCGTCACCACACAGTTCTACATCCAGGAATTCAGTGAGTATATTGCGCCACTGCAGGATGCTGGGAAATCGCAACGGAGGAAGAAAGATCGTTGCTGGAGGCATGGAATAAATATCGGGTATTGTTGAATCGTGTTGATACATCAGTAGCTCTGGGTATGAAGCTGTTTGTAACTCATGTTACAGTAACAGCAATTACTATCTCGAAGGTGCAAAATGTATATTGATTTGATATTTTATAAATTTACTTCGAATCTGGCACGTCAACTTTTGATTAAAGTAATATCAGTTTTCGGCGAAAAAAGGACCGTGTACATGAGACGATTTCATACAAGAATAACAAAAATATGAATATGCTCCCAATGCAATATATGTTTTGCATTGGGAGCAAATAGCGGAATATTTTGAAATTATTGTATTTCTGCTTCAGAATTTCCTGGGCAGTATATATTTTCTATTTTTTGTGGAGTGATCAGGTGATGTACAACTGCTTTATCTACACATAAATTAACTCCGGTGAGAGCTAATGTATGCCCATCACCATTTATTGTTAGTAACGGGCTGGAAAATTTCTCTGCCATCTTACGGGCATTAATCCAGGGCGTTGTTGGGTCGTATTTGTGTGCTACAAACAGTAAACCAGAGGGCAGAACAGTATTTTTCAGGCGAGTTTTGTTCAGGTCGCTATGTATTGGCCATAATTCACAAAAATCAGGTGAATCGGAACGTCCATTGTCAAAGTTAATAGCCGGGAAGGCATTCGCAAGAGCGTCTTTTCGGGATTTTCGCTCTTCTGGTGTTAATTGCTCATCCCCCTGATCTACACAGAGGATTACCCCCGAAGCATCGCTTGACTCTTCTGAGGCTATCGGAGCACTGAGCGCAGTTTCAATTTCATTACTGACAATCCCCTGAGAGAACTGGCGTATGGCAGTTGCAAGGGTTGGCCATGATGAACGCCATAGCAGAAGGTCTGTTGTTAATGATATGAGTTCATCTGAAGATATATTTTCTCCCTTACTGTCTAATAAAGGTTTGTGATGTAATTTTGATAATAGCTCATGGAACTGAGTTATTGCCTTATCTCTGTCTGAAGAAAGCGGGCAACTTTTTGTACGCGCACACCAGGATGCAAAGCGATCAAACGTTTCCTGATAACTCTGTGCCTGTTTGAGTTGCCATGTGAAGTTGTCCTCCAGGTCATCGATATCGACGACTCCATCAAGAACGATAGATCTTACGTTGTAGGGAAAACGTTCTGCATATAAGGCTGCAATTTGAGTTCCATACGAATACGCCACGGCTGTCAGTTGTTTATCCCCCAAGGCTTGCCTAATACGATCAATATCGTATACAGCCTCGTTAGAGCCGATATGGCGAATGACTTCGGCTCCGGTATTATGGATACAGGCATTAATTTTATTTAATACTTGTTGCTTTTCGGTTATGTTTTCCTGAGTCTCTGTATCTGATTGCCGGCAGTTTATTGTCGGAGTGGACTGTCCGACGCCTCGAGGATCAAATCCAATAATATCCCATGACTCACGAAGATTTGTGACTGGCCAGTCAAAGTTAATATAAGGATTTATGCCTGGTAACCCGGGACCACCACTTATTATCAGGATACTTCCTTTATGCTTGCTTTTTGCCGGCAATTTTGTCAACGCTAGTTTGACTTGTGATTTTTTTTCATAAGAAGCATCTCCGCCTGTGTCTGTATATTTTAATGGAACAGACAAATAACCACATAGTAAGTCAGGAGACGGTTTTTCCTCACCAAACCAGTGGTTGAATTGACTGGCCATACAGGATTGCCACTGTATCTGCTGGGCAGATACGGTTACTGGTAGAAGTAACGTTAAAACAACTTTGAAATGAGTAATTATTTTTCGCATTGTGTCTCTGAATATCGGAATAAAGATAAGATTTGAATATATTGAGGTCTTGTGTTGCGGTAAGAGATTACACGTTATGACATAGGTTAAATGCTTACAAAATTAGTGGATATTGTCTACTTGTAACTGTAAACAAATTCCCCGGGGTTATACAATACCACCGGGGAGAAAATCTGGTTAACTTCGTTAAAAGGTGTACTTAAGACCAGCAGTAGTGATGAAGTTATAGTTTTCTATGCCTGCACCATTTTTGCTGTAGTCTGAAGTGTTATCATTGTGATCATAAAGTGAAGTATTACCTTTTTTATTCGTAACCCGATTCCATGCGCCTTCAACATAAACTTTTGCGTTAGGTGTTACGTAATAACCTGCATTGACTGCAACAGAATAGTAATTTTGGTCTTTGACTTTACTGCGATAAGTGATTCTTTTTCCTGGGTCATAGTGCTCATCGTTATCAGATGCTTCCACCCAGCCGCTGTATTTAAATGTGCCACCTAGCTCAAAATCTTCATAACGATAACTTCCAGTCAAGCCAATGTAGGGCATTTTAAAACGTTGTTTGTAGCCGATTGCTCTTTCTCCATTCGGGAAGGAGCCGATATCATCTCTGAATCCCTCCTCAGAACTGTAGATATAGGAACCACCTCTGGCTGTAAAGCTATAACGGCTTTCCTGATATCCGGCCATGAGTCCCAGGCGGTAATTGGGTTCGTTGAGGAGCCAGCCTTTGATATTCAGATCAAATTCGTTGGCATAATTGAGTTGTGTATCAGGGTGCCTACTTTCATCTGTCCAGGTTCCGGGGTTACTGGAATCCATCCAGTCCTGATCGACCATATTGCCACCTCGGCTGCCGAGAGTAGTCCAGCCCGCAGCCCCAATAGATATCTGGGGCATCAAATCCCAATTAATTGCACCTTTAATAATTGCAGCGTTATTGAATTTCCAGTCGAGTTGACTGACTTTTCGGCCTCCTTCTTCAGCTAGATAAACGCGCTCTTTTGTTTTTCCGCTCAGAGTTCCAAGACTAATGCCCGCATTTATGTTGTCAGGAGTAAACGATATAGTCTCGGTAGAAGCAAAAGAGCTGATCGCAATAGGGGTTGTCAGGACTATTCCCAGAAGTTTCGCCCGCATAAAAGTTCTCCATTCAATCGTTTTAATGATTGAATATGTATTTTTTATATCTAACTTAATGAGTCAATTACATATTGCTCCACTGTTTATATTTTGTTTAGTATTGAATGATTATCACAATGCGCTATCTGTTTTTGGTTTAATTATCTGTTATTGTTTTATGTTGCGGTTTTACTGTGTGGTTTTTTATGCTTTTGTGGTGTTTTTATCTATTTAAGCGCCATGCCTTTAGAGGCATATAAGCGAAAATAGCATGAGGTTTATCCTCAATTGCTATGTTTTTTGGTACAAAAAAGAGGGACAAAACTGAGACACATAAGGCCTCACAATGGCTTGCAAGGCTTTACATGTTTTGAGGTAGTGGGACGTGTGAGCGCAGAGATGGCGCGGTAAGTTGTTGACTTAAAATGTCGTTCTAGGAACTTCTAAGTCGTGGGCCGCAGGTTCGAATCCTGCAGGGCGCGCCATTTCTTCTTCATTTATCCCCGTCTTATCCGTTTCCGCTTTGCCCTTCACCACATCACTTTTTGTCGCTGTTTGGCGAGATAATTCAACGGTGTCAGGCCGTAAAACGCCTTAAAAACAGAGATAAAGTACGACGTGCTGCTATAGCCACATAATTGCGCTACCTGAGTGATATTTTTGTTATCCATCAATAACATCTGTACGGCGTAACGCATACGACACTCTGTGACAATCTGGCTATAGCTGGTATTTTCGTTTTTTAATTTCTTTTTGAGCAGGCTGGGGCTTAAACATAGCGAACTGGCGACAATTCGCAGATTCCAGTAATGCTGAATATCGCTTTGAATAATGCGGCAGACGCTGTCGCGGACGCTGCTGCGTAAGATATACATCAGTAGGGCAATAAACCGCGATTGCTCAAGAAAGTTAGACAATACGGTAAAAAGCAATGCGCGCGTCAACTCCGCTTCGCAGGGTTTGCTGGGTTGCTGCTTGCTGTGGTTGGCGGCTAGCCGGAACACTTCCGGTGTACGGCTATGACAAGCGATAACCGGGGTTGCCAGCCGCGACCAGGGCTTTATACAGGTTAAGTTCTTATTTAAAAACAACAGATAATCGTTGATGATGTTACGGTTGATGTGGGTGATTAATACGTGATTTAACGTTGAGAGTTCAATGACGTTATTGTTGCACGCGAAGGCGGCCAGGTAGTTTTTCGGAAGGGTAAACGTAGCATGGTTATTGACGCTTACCTCTACCTCTTTTTCGGTCAGGATCACCACGCAAGGTTCACTGCTGCTCAATTGCATTTCGCACTCCTCAGATATCAGAAACTCCGCTCAAAGGATCTATGCTTCCTGCATGAGTGATCGGCCCGTTCGCCGATAACGATCTTCTTTCTTTAGCACGCTTTTTAGCAATTAATCTTGATGGAATTCTGACGAGAGCGAAAGAGGTAAGCCAGGTCGTACCCGACTTACCTGGAGGAGATTTAATACTCGAGAATGCCGTGCGCGACGGGCAAATAGCGCAGAGAGAAATAGAGCGTGTCTTTACCGCAAGAGGAACGTTTCGCTAACAGCGAGGCAATTTCTGCGTCCGGTTTCGGTTTCGCTGTAAAGGTTTTGCCTTTGCCGGCGACAAACAGTTCATAAACAATGCCGCTTGCTGGGGCGGAGCTTTGGCAATCGGCGCTGGCCTGTAGATAACGTTCACGCTGTTCAGCGGTCAGTTTATCCACGCCGCTGCCATCCTGTACCCAGACATTAACGCCGGTTGCTTTAACGTGTTCCAGCAGTTGGCGATAGCCATCGGGCGACATGTTTCCGGCGAAAAAACTACTGATATAAACCGGTTTTGCTGAAACATCGCTAATCAACCGCTGCGCGTTGTTTAACCATGTTAGCAAAGGCTGACGGGCGGCTTCGCTGCGCCAGTTCAGGTCGTCAATTTCCGCGCTGATGTACCAGCCATCCGGCGTTACGCCAGGTACGGCGCTCCATAATCTGGCTTGCTGGAGATCGGCAGCCAGCAGGCGGTTAAGATAGCTTTCCAGCGCTGCAGACGACTGTTTCTGGTGCATAAAAAATTCCGGATCGGCATTCAGCCCGACAATCAGCTTCAGGCCAGCCTGTTGCGCAGCTGCGGCACGCTTAAACAATAACGCGCGCTGTTCTGGCTGGGTGAATGCATCGCCGTAACGAGTCCATTGCAAAACCAGGGTATCGAAGCCTTGCAAACGTAACTGACTCATCAGCCCCTGCCACTGGGTATCGGTAACCTGACTATCACGGTTTTGTGGTTGCCAGATAATACCTTTCATCGCAAAGGAAAAAGGGCTGACCAAAAGCAGTGTCAGCAATACGAAAATGAACTTACGCATTTACCAGTGCACTCCAATGGTGAGAAACGCGTTGTTGCGCTCTCCGTTACGTTGATTAATCGCCTTAAAGGTATGTTGATACTCGACGCCGAGACTGACTTTGTGCGGCCAGGCGTCGTAGTGCGTCTCGCCGGTCCAGATATTCCAGCGGACCCCGACTCCGCCAAGCTGCGCGCCCTGAGTGCCTTTATCACGATAGCCGTTGTCCTGAACGTGAGCGTAAGGCTCAATAGTCTGTCCGTTAGCCACCTTCTGATGCCAGCTGACGCGATAATCTGCCGTCCACGCCTGAATATCCTGGCGGACATATTGCGCCGCATCGAGGTACAGGTTTTGGGCAAACCAGCCTGAACCGTTCGGGTGCCATTCGTCGCTGTATTTGCCGCCATTAAAGAATGAGGCGCTGGCGCGCAGCATGGTATCGGATGCGCCATTTTGGCCGTTCAGCGGCAACTGCTGTTCGACGGCGAGGAAAAAGATCTGATCGCGCAGCGGCTTCCAGCGCAGACCGGTGCCGGACATCGGATTTTTCACCGGCATCATCACCCCGTTTTCACCGGTATCGGCAAATACACGGCTGTAAACCGAGAGCAGGTCGCCTTCCAGCAGCATATTGCGTCCGATGCGGTACTCGGCTTCCAGTTGCCCGTAGCTACGATAGCTTTTCCCTGGCGCTGCGCCGCCGACATTATTGTTAGCGGTACTCATTGCGCCGGAACGCAAGCCGATAGAAGAATCGAAACTGAACGTCCAGCGGCGACCGACCTCCTCATGCAGACGGCGGAAATTGAAGCGTTGCTGATTTTGCTCTGGGGTCAGTGGGGTTATCAGCGCCTGATTATCAATGTCATCAATCACCAGCCGGGCGTAGTGCTGCGTCGCAGGCATGTCATCCAGACGCTGGTTCACGTAGGCCAGTTGTCGGATAAGTGCCGGATCGTCCGGTAGCCCTTTATGCGCCTGTTCGAGCATTTCCCGCGACTGTGCGATATCACCGCTATCCCACAAGGCGTAACCGAGCGCTGCCTGGGTGTTGCTATTATTCGGTTCCAGTTCCAGCGCGGCGCGCAAATCACTCACCGCCGCCGGGACATTATGACGTTGGCGATAAATTGTCGCCCGCGCAACGTAAGCGTTGGCAGAAGGCGCAATATTGATTGAGCGCGTGAGATCGTTCAGTGCGAGTTCCGGCTGACCAGGAATGTAACGTTGCGCATGCAGCCACCAGTAGAGGGCATTGTTTCCCAGCCCACGTTGTTCTGCCTGCTGAAGCCAGCGATCGCGAGCCGCACCATTTCCTGCCGCCTGGGCGGTATTGGCAGCAGCAAGCAGATCCTCATTGCTCATGTCGTGAAGACTGATTTTCTGCCAGGCCGCCAGTGCGGTGGCGTAGTCCTCAACCTGATACGCCTGATAGGCTACCGCACGATGTTGCCAGGCGTTCGGTTGTCGTTGTTCGGCCTGAAGCCATGCATACAACGCCACACCGGGTAGCGTGTCCCGATAACACTTTGCCAGACGGTTCCAGGCGGCGGCATCGTAGGAAGGCGACATATCGCCCAGCAAGCGAACTATAGCCGGGCAATTATCTGCAATACCCGGCAACTGACTTTGCCACTGACGTTGCTCCGCCAGCGGTAAGGGTTTCGATAAAATCGCCACCTTCGCCGGCGTTGCCAGGTAAGGATGACTTTCCAGCAGAGACGCCAGTCGCGCCATTAACGTCTGGCTGACACGCGCATCGCCCTGGAAAGGATAGCGTTGCAGCAATAAATCGGCAGCTTCGCGTGACTGCTCGTTCTGCATCAGTTGCCAGGTCAGTTGATCCAGGCGGGTAAGATTTGCCGGTTCTTGCTGATACAGCAATCGTGCCAGACGCAGAGCTTCAGCCTTGTTATGGGTCGCTACGCTAACGGTATAACGCTCCTCAAGCATTTCATTGGCGGGGAGGGTGGCGAGCAGTTTTTGCGCTGCGTCGTACTGACCTTCTTTTAACAGCACCGGTAGCGTCGCGCCAACAACATACTGGCGGTTATCGGCAAACTGTACCGTATAATTCGCCAACGCCTGAACGGGGTTGGCGCTGTATTTAGATATCAGATAGAGCCAACTTTTCTCTTGTGCGTCCGTGGTAAACAGCGGCTTATTTTCAATGAGATAACGCTGGAGGCGTGCTTTTTCGCCACGATAAGCCAGCGCGGTCGCGTAAGTAATATATGACTGAGGATCGGTGAAGATCCCCTGTGATTGCAGCGCCAGGATCCGATCGTCCAGCTGCCCGGCAAGAAGCACATCAAACCACTGGCGGCGTTCTGCCGCGCTTAATGTGTTCTGCTGGCGTGCTTCATTGTATAGCGTATCTGCCTGGGACCATTGTTTCAGGTAGATTGCCCGTTGCAGCAGATCGGTTCGCAGCGTTTTTCCTTCCGGCGATGCAGCAAACGTCGCATCGTTCAGTTGCGCTCTGGCGACAGGTAATTGTGCCAGCCGCAGGGCATTCTGCCCAACTTCACTGCGACAACGCAGGGTCGGCGCAGCATCGCACGCTTTTTGCTGGGCCAGCAGTTCTTCAACAGTCGTAACGCTTTTCACTTCAACTGGAATAGCCGCCAGACTGCGCTCAAGTCGGGCATCTCCTGGGTGACGTTTCAGTTGATCCTCAAGCAACAGCCGCGCCCGGTCATCATGACCAAAATGGCGATAGGCTTCCGCAAGGTATAAAGTTAGTGGAATATTATCCGGCACCTGTTGGTGTATATATTCAAATTCGCGGATGGCGGTTGCTTCGTCGTTATTTTTCTGTGCCTTCAGCGCCTTGTCGAGACGGGGATAAATAACGAAATGGCGATAATCGCTCAGCCCCAGCTCTTCTGCGCTGGTGCCGATATTGTCTGCGAGTGCGCTGGTACTCAATAAAGACGTCAGCAGTAAACCAGACCATCCGATGACGCGATTAAGGTTATTCTCCTTCATTTTCGGACTCCAGTTGCGCAACCTTTTCTGTGTTTAAACCTGCTTTGAGTAATAGTGATTGCATCGAAACTTGTAATTCGCGTTGAATTGTCAGGACGCGATCCAACGTTTCCTGGCTGATAACGCCTTCGGTGACCAAAAACTTGCCGAGCGGCAGAGAACTGCGTTCATGGCGCAATAACAACACGTTAATTGCTGAACGATTAATATGACCGAGCGTGGTCAGTATTTCGGCGAACAGGAACTGATGCGGCACATATTGCCGCCAGATTTCACCGGCCTGCTGTTCCGTGAGCCACTGATGCTGAACTGCATTGTACAACATTGCCCGCGGATCGTGACCGCGTCGGCGTGCATACCAGTGGCGTAATCCGGTGACAATTTGTCCCCGCAGAACAATGACGTAACGCACTTTGCGTCCGACTTTACGCGTCAGGGCTGCCAGCGAAACCGGGTCAATACCATCTTCACTGCCGACAATTAACTCATCATTTTCCAGACGCAGCGGCAGTACTGCATAATGCAGCGCCACGGAAGCCGGCATTTCGGCAATCAGTGATGAAGGGATCTGCCAGGCGTCGATCGACTCCCACGCCACGCCGTTTTGCTCTGCCAGCGCCTGTGCCAGCTGTTCGGCGCTAATCAGCCCCTGCATCAGCATTGAACCGCCCAGGCGTAGACCTTCGACGCGATTACGCAGTGCTGTATCGAGTTGTTCTTCAGTGATGACCTGATTTTCCAGCAGAATTTGGCCTAACGGGCGCAACGAGCGGGTATCGCCAGTCACGCTGGGGAAGTCATGCGTTGTTTTATCCCACGCGACGCGACGTGGATCGCCGTGTTGAAGTACCTGTTTTAACGCGCGCCAGTTGGCCATGAAGTTAATCAGGTTGCCCCAGAAAAGACGCAGGACAGATAGCAGCCCCTGCGTCAGACCGTAGTAGCCAGTGACAAAAATCACCCGCTGCACGATGCGGTTAACCATCAAACCAAAGTTTAGCCACAGCAGGGTCATTAACCATGCGCTGCCGCTGAAAATAGAAAGGAAATGCCAGGCATCGGGCCACAAACTTTCATACGCCAGTAACAGCAAAAGCTGGATCATCACCAGCATCGCGAGGAAGCTGACAAAGTTACTGATTGCCCCTTTGCGGTCGCGCCAGAGAAAGTAGTTCAGCGTCAGGCTGGAGGTCCATTTATGGGTTTTAAAGCCCTGGAAAACAATGCCGATGATCCAGCGAGATTTTTGTCGAACCGCCGTCGAAAAGGTATCGGGGAAATATTCGCGCACGCAGATCATGTTTGACGTCCGCGCGTGCTGTAAAAATTTACGCTGCTCGCGTTCTTTGGCTTCGTCCACCACCGGAAAACGGACAAAAATTTCCGTCATACCTTTTTCTTTCAGGCGGAAGCCAATATCGTAATCTTCAGTCAGACTCTGCACGTCGAAAGCAATACCGTCACCGTCAGCTAACAGAGCGGTCACGGCGCGGCGGCTGAAACAGGTGCCGACGCCTGCGCTGGGCACTTGTCCGGCGAGGGCTTCACGCACCGGAACATCTTTGCCATGCAGTTCTGAAAACTCATCAATGTAAGTCATGCTGGTGAAGTGCGTCCATTCGCGTTCGAACGGATACACTGGGATCTGAATCAGATCTTTACGCTCGACCAGATAGTTGAACAGACGCAATTCCATCGGTGAAATCACATCTTCGGCGTCATGCAGAATAAAACCAGCAAAAGCGAAATTGGCGCTACGTTCAAATTGGGTGATGGCGTCCAGCACGTTGTTCAGACAGTCGGCTTTGCTGGTGGGGCCAGGACGCGCGCAGACTACCTTATGCACGTTCGGGAAGCGAGCGCACACTTCGTCAACATCACGCTGAGTATCGGGGTCGTTGGGGTAGGTGCCAACAAAGATATGATAGTTTTCGTAGTCGAGCGTGGTCGCCGCCAGCTCGGCCATATTGCCGATGACGCCCGTTTCATTCCACGCCGGAACCATAATCGCTAACGGTTTTTCATCTGGTTTATACAGTTCGCGGTAACTCATTCGCGGGTAGCGGCGATAAACACTCAACTTGCGTTTAATGCGGCGTACCCAGTAGACGACATCAATAAAAAAATCGTCCAGCCCGCTGATGAACATGATGACCGCTAACGTTATCGCGATTACTTTTAAGCCGTAGAGCCAGGTAGCAAAAACATCAAGAAGCCAGTCCACACAAAAACCTTACATTAACGCTGGTTATGTTTAGGGTGGCGTATATTAAAGTTTTTTATGAATTGTGACAGCTTTTTATCATTAATAGGTAGGATTATTGCGGCACGTTATTTTTACACTGGTTATAAAAGTTGCCGTTTGCTGAAGGATTAAGCGGGTAATATGATAACAAACCTTGTTCCGCGCGCATCTGAAGTTACTGCAACCGTGCCTTTATGCGCGACAACAATTGATTTCACTATCGCCAGCCCAATGCCGCTACCTTCGCCTTTTCGCTGGCGGGAAGGATCAACGCGGTAGAAACGGTCAAACAATCGCGGTAAGTGTTCGGGCGCAATGGGCGTACCGGGGTTTTCGACGGAAACTTGCACCTGGTGATCGACCGTCTGGCAGCGCACAACAATTGCCTCTCCGGGTGGCGTATAACGCAGGGCGTTCGAAAGCAGGTTGCTTAACGCCCGACGCAACATCAGCGGATCGCCCGCAACCTGACACTCGTCACCAACAAACCGCAACTCCACGCCGCGATCTTCCGCTAACGCCTCGAAAAAATCGAACACTTTGCCGACTTCATCCGCCAGGTTGAGCATTTTCTTTTCGGGGATTAACTGGTTGTTATCGGCCTGGGCGAGAAACAACATATCGCTGACCATTTTCGCCATTCGAGTCAGCTCTTCGAGATTAGAGTAGAGCACATCTTCCAGCTCCTTCTGACTGCGCGACTGGCTGAGGGCGATTTCCGTTTGCGTTATGAGATTCGTAATCGGCGTGCGAATTTCGTGAGCGATATCCGCTGAGAAATTGGACTGGCGGGTAAAGACATCCTCGATACGCTCGATCATATGGTTGAACGACAGCACCAGTTGTTCGAGTTCAATGGGCACGGTCTGTGGATCGAGGCGAACGTCGAGATCTTTCGAGGTAATGTTCTGGATTTGACGGCTGACGCTGCGAATTGGCGCGTGGCCTTTATGTACCGCCAGCAGCACGATAAAGACGATCAGGATGCTGATGATCGATGCGGTCATAATAAGTTTATTCATCAAATCATTTATGTAATGAAGATGAAAATCGATCGAAAGCGCGATGTAGAGCGTATAAATCGGTTTGCCGTCCACCAACGGGCCAACCGGCAAGTTAATCATCCGCCAGTTGCTGTGTTCCATATGCCCGTGACCGTGGCCTGGCATCATCATTGTCGGGCCGGAAAGGAGATACACCTCGCCGCTCCGAGCGTCTTTATCGGGTATGGCATCACGTGCAAACTCGCGGATATCAGGCGCACCGGGGGAGTGATACACCGTTTTGCCGTGGCTATCTGCCAGGGAAATCAACACGTTGGAATAACCACTGACAATATCTTCCAGCGTCATTAAGCGTCGGGCTTGCGTTTCGTCAGGGTGATTTAGTACCCGTTCAAGGGTGGCGCTAATCTCTTTTAAATCATTAATATCCTGCTCGGCAAAATGCACTTTTACTGAGTGGATCATGATCCATGCAAAGGCGAAAAACGCCGCGATGGTGGCCAGGCTGATAAAAAAGGTCAGGCGGGTTGCCAGCGAAAACGGGCGCTGAAATGGCTTACTGGCCATCCGGTACCTCAAGCATGTAACCCACGCCGCGCACGGTTTGAATCAGCTTCGGCTCAAAGTCGTTGTCGATTTTGCCGCGTAGCCGCTTCACCGCCACATCAATGGCGTTAGTGTCGCTGTCGAAATTCATGTCCCATACCTGCGAGGCGATAAGCGAGCGGGGCAGCACTTCGCCCTGATGGCGAAGGAAAAACTCCAGCAGAGTAAATTCTTTACTGGTCAGAGTGATGCGCGTGCCGCTGCGGGTGACTTTGCGGCTGACGAGATCGACCATCAGATCGGCAACCTGAAACTGACTTTCGATAATCACCGCCGCCCCGCGCCGCAGGAGAGTGCGCACCCGCGCCAGCAGTTCAGCAAAAGCGAACGGCTTCACCAGATAGTCATCGGCCCCCAACTCCAGCCCCTTGACGCGATGTTCAATGGTGCCAAGCGCGGTAAGCAACAGAATCGGCATCCCCTTATTGGCGGAACGCAACATGCGCACGATATCCCAGCCGTTCACGTCCGGCAGCATAATATCGAGGATTATCAGATCATAATCACCGGTCATCGCCAGATGGTAGCCATTCAGCCCGTTGTCGGCCAAATCGACCACAAAACCGGCTTCGGTTAACCCTTTGGTCAAGTATTCTCCGGTTTTCTTTTCATCTTCGACAATCAACAGTTTCATATTTCCTCCGCATGTTGCCCGGGCAATTCTAGAGTAGCGGGATCAGATGGCAATCGCTTATTGGCAAAATGACAATTTTGTCATTTTCCTGTCACCGGAAAATCAGAGCCTGGCGAGTAAAGTTGGCGGCATAAAATCACCAGAAATTATGAGCCTATGTCTCCTTGTAAACTTCTGCCATTTTGTGTGGCCCTTGCGCTAACCGGTTGTTCACTGGCACCGGATTATCAGCGTCCGGCAATGCCCGTGCCGCAGCAGTTCTCACTCAGCCAGAACGGCCTGGTTAACGCAGCAGATAACTACCAGAACGCGGGCTGGCGCACCTTTTTTGTTGATAATCGGGTGAAGACGCTGATTAGCGAGGCGTTGGTGAATAACCGGGATTTGCGCATGGCGGCGCTGAAAGTGCAGGAAGCGCGGGCGCAATATCGTCTGACCGATGCCGACCGCTACCCACAGCTCAATGGCGAGGGCAGCGGCAGCTGGAGCGGCAATCTTAAAGGCGATTCAGCCACGACGCGGGAGTTCTCGACTGGCCTTAACGCCAGCTTTGATCTCGATTTTTTCGGTCGCTTAAAGAACATGAGCGAAGCCGAGCGCCAAAATTATTTAGCCACTGAGGAAGCTCAGCGCGCGGTGCATATTTTGCTAGTTTCTAATGTCGCACAAAGCTATTTCAATCAGCAACTGGCGTATGCGCAATTGCAAATAGCCGAAGAAACGCTGCGTAATTATCAGCAGTCATATGCGTTTGTCGAAAAACAACTGTTGACCGGTAGCAGCAATGTTCTGGCGCTGGAACAGGCTCGCGGGGTGATAGAAAGTACCCGCAGCGACATCGCTAAACGTCAGGGGGAACTGGCGCAGGCGAATAATGCATTGCAACTGTTATTGGGAAGCTACGGCAAGCTGCCGCAAGCGCAGACAGTAAACAGCGACAGCCTGCAAAGCGTTAAATTACCGGCGGGCTTGTCGTCGCAAATCTTATTGCAGCGCCCGGATATTATGGAAGCTGAACACGCGTTAATGGCGGCTAATGCCAATATTGGTGCTGCGCGTGCGGCATTTTTCCCGTCTATCAGCCTGACCAGCGAAATATCAACCGCCAGCAGCGATCTGTCGTCATTATTTAACGCCAGCAGCGGGATGTGGAATTTTATTCCTAAAATTGAGATCCCCATTTTTAATGCCGGACGCAACCAGGCCAATCTGGATATCGCCGAAATTCGCCAGCAGCAGTCGGTGGTGAATTATGAACAGAAAATCCAGAACGCCTTTAAAGAAGTGGCAGATGCGCTGGCATTACGTCAAAGCCTGAACGATCAAATCAGCGCCCAGCAGCGTTATCTTGCGTCGCTGCAAATTACTTTGCAACGGGCGCGGGCATTATATCAGCACGGCGCGGTAAGTTATCTGGAAGTGCTGGATGCTGAGCGTTCTTTATTTGCAACCCGACAAACTTTACTTGACCTGAATTATGCCCGTCAGGTTAACGAAATTTCTTTATATGCCGCCTTAGGCGGCGGTTGGCAGCAATAATTTTTAACTCCAGGAGAGAATATATGAGAAAAGCACTGCAAGTCGCAATGTTCAGTCTGTTTACCGTTATTGGCTTTAATGCCCAGGCTAACGAACATCATCATGAAACCATGAGCGAAGCACAACCACAGGTTATTAGCGCCACTGGCGTGGTAAAAGGTATTGATCTGGAAAGCAAAAAAATCACCATCCATCACGCTCCGATTGCTGCCGTGAACTGGCCGGAGATGACCATGCGCTTTACCATCACCCCGCAGACGAAAATGAGCGAAATTAAAACTGGCGACAAAGTGGCGTTTAATTTTGTCCAGCAGGGCAACCTTTCTTTATTACAGGATATTAAAGTCAGCCAGTAACCCAGGTTTAATGAGATGAAAAAAATCGCGCTTATTATCGGCAGCATGATCGCGGGCGGTATTATTTCTGCGGCAGGTTTTACCTGGTTTGCAAAGGCTGAACCGCCCGCAGAAAAAACGCCGACCGCAGAACGTAAAATCTTATTCTGGTACGACCCGATGTATCCCAATACGCGGTTCGATAAACCAGGTAAATCGCCGTTTATGGATATGGATCTGGTGCCGAAATATGCCGATGAAGAGAGTTCTGCGTCTGGTGTACGCATTGACCCGACCCAGACGCAGAATCTGGGGGTGAAAACGGCGACCGTCACGCGCGGGCCGCTGACTTTTGCCCAGAGTTTCCCCGCTAATGTCAGTTACAACGAGTATCAGTTTGCCATTGTGCAGGCCCGCGCCGCCGGGTTTATCGACAAGGTGTATCCGCTTACCGTGGGCGATAAAGTGCAAAAGGGCGCGCCGCTTCTCGACCTGACCATTCCCGACTGGGTGGAAGCGCAGAGTGAGTATTTACTGCTGCGCGAAACCGGCGGTACGGCGACCCAGACTGAAGGCATTCTTGAGCGGCTGAGACTGGCGGGAATGCCGGAGGCGGATATTCGCCGCCTGATCGCCACGCAAAAAATCCAGACTCGCTTTACGCTCAAAGCGCCCATTGATGGCGTGATCACCGCGTTTGATCTGCGCGCGGGAATGAATATCGCCAAAGATAACGTGGTCGCGAAAATTCAGGGTATGGACCCGGTGTGGGTCACTGCTGCGATCCCGGAGTCCATCGCCTGGCTGGTGAAAGATGCCTCGCAGTTTACGCTCACCGTTCCGGCGCGACCTGATAAAACACTCACCATTCGCAAATGGACCCTGCTACCCGGCGTGGATGCCGCGACCCGCACGCTGCAGTTGCGTCTGGAAATCGACAACGCCGACGAGGCGCTAAAACCGGGCATGAACGCCTGGTTGCAACTCAATACCGCCAGCGAACCGATGCTGCTCATTCCGTCACAGGCGCTGATTGATACCGGCAGTGAACAGCGGGTGATTACCGTTGATGCTGACGGATGCTTTGTACCGAAACGCGTTGCCGTTTTCCAGGCATCGCAAGGCGTCACCGCGTTACGCTCTGGTCTGGCGGAAGGTGAAAAGGTGGTTTCCAGCGGCCTGTTCCTGATTGATTCTGAAGCCAATATTTCTGGCGCACTGGAGCGGATGCGCTCTGAAAGTGCTACCCATGCGCATTGAGGGAATAGCCAATGATTGAATGGATTATTCGTCGCTCGGTGACGAACCGTTTTCTGGTGCTGATGGGCGCGTTGTTTCTGAGTATCTGGGGCACCTGGACTATCATTAACACGCCAGTGGATGCACTGCCGGATCTCTCTGATGTACAGGTGATTATTAAAACCAGCTATCCCGGTCAGGCACCGCAAATCGTTGAAAATCAGGTGACTTATCCGCTAACCACCACCATGTTGTCGGTGCCTGGCGCGAAGACTGTGCGCGGTTTCTCGCAGTTTGGCGACTCTTATGTGTATGTCATTTTCGAAGATGGCACCGATCCGTACTGGGCGCGCTCGCGGGTGCTGGAGTACCTCAACCAGGTACAGGGTAAGCTGCCTGCGGGAGTCAGCGCCGAGCTGGGGCCAGATGCCACGGGTGTTGGCTGGATCTATGAATATGCACTGGTGGATCGCAGCGGTAAGCACGATCTGGCCGATTTACGCTCATTGCAGGACTGGTTTCTCAAATATGAGCTAAAAACCATCCCTGACGTTGCGGAAGTGGCGTCGGTGGGCGGTGTGGTGAAAGAGTATCAGGTGGTTATCGATCCTCAGCGCCTGGCGCAGTATGGCATCAGTCTCGCCGAAGTAAAAAGCGCGCTGGATGCTTCAAACCAGGAAACGGGCGGTTCGTCGATCGAACTGGCGGAAGCGGAATATATGGTGCGCGCCAGCGGCTATCTGCAAACGCTCGACGACTTTAATCACATCGTTTTAAAAGCCAGTGAAAATGGCGTGCCCGTTTATCTGCGTGATGTTGCGAAGGTCCAGGTTGGCCCGGAGATGCGCCGGGGCATTGCCGAACTGAACGGCGAAGGCGAAGTGGCGGGCGGGGTGGTGATCCTGCGTTCCGGCAAAAACGCCCGTGAAGTGATCGCTGCCGTGAAGGACAAACTGGAAACGCTGAAAAGCAGTCTGCCGGAAGGCGTGGAGATAGTTACAACATACGATCGCAGCCAGCTCATTGACCGCGCCATTGACAACCTCAGTGGCAAGTTGCTGGAAGAGTTTATTGTGGTGGCGGTAGTCTGTGCGCTGTTTCTCTGGCATGTGCGCTCGGCGCTGGTGGCGATTATTTCGTTGCCGCTGGGGTTGTGTATTGCTTTTATTGTCATGCACTTTCAGGGACTGAACGCCAATATTATGTCGTTGGGTGGCATTGCGATTGCCGTCGGGGCGATGGTCGATGCCGCTATCGTCATGATCGAGAATGCGCATAAACGGCTGGAAGAGTGGCAGCACCAGCATCCTGACGCCACGCTGGATAATAAAACGCGCTGGCAGGTGATCACCGATGCATCTGTTGAAGTGGGGCCGGCGCTGTTTATCAGTCTGCTGATTATCACGCTGTCGTTTATCCCGATCTTCACCCTGGAAGGGCAGGAAGGTCGTCTGTTTGGCCCGCTGGCGTTCACCAAAACCTATGCGATGGCGGGCGCGGCGCTACTGGCGATCGTAGTGATCCCGATCCTGATGGGCTACTGGATCCGTGGCAAAATTCCGCCGGAAAGCAGTAACCCGCTCAATCGCTTTTTGATTCGTGTTTATCATCCGCTGTTGCTGAAAGTACTGCACTGGCCGAAAACCACGCTGTTGGTGGCAGCGCTTTCGGTGCTGACGGTACTCTGGCCGCTCAATAAAGTTGGCGGGGAATTTTTACCGCAGATCAATGAAGGCGACTTGTTGTATATGCCATCGACGCTGCCGGGGATTTCCGCAGCAGAGGCGGCGAGCATGCTGCAAAAAACCGACAAGCTAATTATGAGCGTACCGGAAGTGGCGCAGGTATTTGGCAAAACCGGGAAAGCGGAAACCGCCACCGATTCTGCTCCGCTGGAGATGGTAGAAACGACTATTCAGCTTAAGCCGCAGGATCAGTGGCGGCCTGGCATGACGATGGACAAAATCATTGAGGAACTGGATAACACCGTGCGTCTGCCGGGGCTGGCGAATCTGTGGGTGCCGCCAATTCGTAACCGTATCGATATGCTCTCAACCGGCATTAAAAGCCCTATCGGCATTAAAGTTTCCGGCACTGTGCTGGCGGATATCGACACGATGGCGGAGCAAATTGAAGAAGTGGCGCGAACGGTGCCAGGCGTGGCTTCTGCGCTTGCTGAGCGTCTGGAAGGTGGGCGCTATATCAACGTTGAGATTAACCGTGAAAAAGCCGCGCGTTACGGTATGACGGTGGCGGATGTGCAGTTGTTTGTGACTTCTGCGGTGGGCGGGGCGATGGTTGGCGAAACGGTGGAAGGGATTGCTCGTTATCCAATTAATCTGCGTTATCCGCAAAGCTGGCGCGATAGCCCGCAGGCACTGCGCCAGTTGCCGATCCTCACGCCGATGAAGCAGCAAATCACCCTGGCAGACGTGGCCGACGTTAAAGTCTCTACCGGACCGTCGATGCTGAAAACCGAGAATGCGCGCCCGACGAGCTGGATTTATATCGATGCCCGCGATCGTGACATGGTGTCGGTGGTTCACGATCTGCAAAAAGCGATAGCTGAAAAAGTGCAGTTAAAACCGGGCACCAGCGTGGCATTCTCCGGGCAGTTCGAGCTACTGGAGCGCGCCAACCATAAGCTGAAACTGATGGTGCCGATGACGCTGATGATCATCTTCGTGCTGTTGTATCTGGCGTTCCGTCGGGTGGGCGAAGCGTTGCTGATTATCAGCAGCGTACCGTTTGCGCTGGTGGGCGGCATCTGGTTGCTGTGGTGGATGGGCTTTCATCTTTCCGTGGCGACGGGCACCGGTTTTATTGCCCTTGCCGGGGTTGCCGCCGAATTTGGCGTGGTGATGCTGATGTATTTACGTCACGCCATAGAGGCCGAGCCGTCGTTGAATAATCCGCAAACATTCAGCGAGCAGAAGCTGGATGAGGCGTTGTATCACGGCGCGGTCCTGCGCGTGCGCCCGAAAGCGATGACGGTGGCGGTGATTATCGCTGGTCTGCTGCCGATTCTGTGGGGAACGGGAGCAGGTTCAGAGGTGATGAGCCGGATTGCCGCGCCGATGATTGGCGGCATGATCACCGCGCCTTTGCTATCGCTGTTTATTATCCCGGCGGCGTATAAGCTGATGTGGCTGCACCGACATCGGGTACGGAAATAAAAGCAGGATACCCGGTTTAACCGTGTGGATTGTGTCTTGCGACGATGGGCACTAAATGTTAAAAGGTGCCCCTCAACAAAAAAGACACACAGGGGAAAGGCGTGAAAAACGCGTCAACCGTATCGGAAGATACTGCGTCGAATCAAGAGCCGACGCTTCATCGCGGATTACATAACCGTCATATTCAACTGATTGCGCTGGGTGGCGCAATTGGTACTGGTCTGTTTCTTGGCATTGGCCCGGCGATTCAGATGGCGGGTCCGGCTGTATTGCTGGGCTACGGCGTCGCCGGGATCATCGCTTTCCTGATTATGCGCCAGCTTGGCGAAATGGTGGTTGAGGAGCCGGTATCCGGTTCATTTGCCCACTTTGCCTATAAATACTGGGGACCGTTTGCGGGCTTCCTCTCTGGCTGGAACTACTGGGTAATGTTCGTGCTGGTGGGAATGGCAGAGCTGACCGCTGCGGGCATCTATATGCAGTACTGGTTCCCGGATGTTCCAACGTGGATTTGGGCTGCCGCCTTCTTTATTATCATCAACGCCGTTAACCTGGTGAACGTGCGCTTATATGGCGAAACCGAGTTCTGGTTTGCGCTGATTAAAGTGCTGGCGATCATCGGTATGATCGGCTTTGGCCTGTGGCTGCTGTTTTCTGGGCACGGCGGCGAGAAAGCCAGTATCGATAACCTCTGGCGCTATGGCGGTTTCTTTGCCACCGGCTGGAATGGGCTGATTTTGTCGCTGGCGGTGATTATGTTCTCCTTCGGCGGGCTGGAGCTGATTGGGATTACTGCCGCTGAAGCGCGCGCTCCGGAAAAAAGCATCCCGAAAGCAGTGAATCAGGTGGTGTATCGCATCCTGCTGTTTTATATCGGTTCACTGGTGGTTTTACTGGCACTCTATCCGTGGGTGGAAGTGAAATCCAACAGTAGCCCGTTTGTGATGATTTTCCATAATCTCGACAGCAACGTGGTAGCTTCTGCGCTGAACTTCGTCATTCTGGTAGCATCATTATCGGTGTATAACAGCGGGGTTTACTCTAACAGCCGCATGCTGTTTGGCCTTTCTGTGCAGGGTAATGCGCCGAAGTTTTTGACTCGCGTCAGCCGTCGCGGTGTGCCGATTAACTCGCTGATGCTTTCCGGAGCGATCACTTCGCTGGTGGTGTTAATCAACTATCTGCTGCCGCAAAAAGCGTTTGGTCTGCTGATGGCGCTGGTGGTAGCAACGCTGCTGTTGAACTGGATTATGATCTGCCTGGCGCATCTGCGTTTTCGTGCTGCGATGCGACGTCAGGGACGTGAAACACAGTTTAAGGCGCTGCTCTATCCGTTCGGCAACTATCTCTGCATCGCCTTCCTCGGCATGATTTTGCTGCTGATGTGCACGATGGATGATATGCGCTTGTCAGCGATTCTGCTGCCGGTGTGGATTGTATTCCTGTTTGTAGCGTTTAAAACGCTGCGTCGGAAATAAGGCATTCACGCCGTATCCGACAAAATGATGTCAACCATCCGAAACCGCTCTCATCCATGCGATGAGAGCGGTTTTTTTAATTACTGCTTAAATGCACCTGCAAGAGAGCGAATATCATTGCCGGTTGGCGACTGATGAAGTCGCAGACCAAACTCTTCGACAATCGCAAATATGTGATCGAATATATCAGCCTGAATGCTTTCATATTCCAGCCACACCACGGTGTTGGTAAACGCATAGATCTCGAGCGGTAAACCGTTATCGCCAGGAGCCAGTTGGCGTACCATTAAGGTCATATCTTTACGAATCCGCGGATGGTTACGTAGATATTCGTTCAGATAGGCACGAAAGGTTCCAATATTGGTCATTCGGCGCAGGTTTAATACCGACTCCGTAGAACCTTGCTGGCGATTCCACTCATTAATTTCCTTGTGGCGGCTGGTTAAATAAGGTTTTAACAAATGCGCTTTATTCAGACGTTGCATTTCGTCTTCATCAAGAAAACGAATACTGGTGACATCAATACTGATACTGCGCTTAATACGTCGCCCGCCAGATGCTGACATCCCGCTCCAGTTTTTAAAGGAGTCAGAGACCAGAGACCAGGTGGGAATAGTGGTAATGGTATTGTCCCAGTTACGCACTTTGACGGTGGTTAACCCAATATCGATCACCGCGCCATCCGCGCCGTATTTCGGCATCTCCAGCCAGTCGCCCAGTTTCAACATATCGTTCGCGGAAAGCTGAATACCTGCCACCAGACCAAGAATCGGATCTTTAAATACCAACATCAGCACGGCAGCCATTGCACCAAGACCGCTGATCAGAATCGCTGGCGACTGACCAATCAACAGCGAGATCATCAAAATGCCGACCAGAATCGCGCCGATCAGTTTAATCCCCTGAAATATCCCTTTCAGCGGTAACTGAGATGCCGCCGGGAATTTCTGCGCCAGATTCAAAATAACATCCAGCAACGAGAAGACTGAAAGCAGCGCATACATCATGATCCACAACTGCGCGCAGGTAGTCAGAATATCTGCCGCTTCGGTGCCTTTTTGCAGCCAGAATACCGCCTGAATATTGACGATAATCCCCTGCAGGGTAAAAGCTAAACGGTGGAAGAGTTTATTCTGGGTAATGATTTGCAACCATAGCCGTGAACTGGCGATGGCACGTTTTTCGAAGGTCCGCAGTACCACCCAATGCAAAAAAATATGCACCACGACGGCGGTCAGAAAAATAATACCGAAAATCATCACCATTGAGGTGGTGTGATCGATCTCAATACCCGCTAAATCTTCAACCTGGGATATTAAATCCTGCATAACGTCTCCTTTATACAACAGCAGACTATGATGACGGCTGAAACAGGGTTATGCAAATCAGGAGAATCTGAGGGGAAATAGCCGGGCAGATGCCCGGCAAGAGAGAATTACACTTCGGTTAAGGTGATGTTTTGCGGCAGACGAGATTTCGGCAGCGTAGCGTTAAAATCTTCAACGCTGTGATGTCCCACCGGAACAACCACCAGACTGGTGTAGCCTTTCTCTTTCAGACCAAATTCTGCATCGAGGATTGCGGCGTCAAAACCTTCGATGGGTACCGCGTCCAGACCCAGCGCTGCAACGCCGAGCAGGAAGTTACCGACGTTGAGATAAACCTGTTTTGCCATCCACTCTGCATCATCATGCAGATCTTTACGGTGCATATCGGCGAAGAACTTGCGACCTTTATCGTTCGCGGCTTTCGCTTCCGGCGTGGCAAAGCGGCCATCGGCATCTTCCTGGTCAACAACCAGCTTCAGCCAGGCATCGTCCATCGCGGTTTTTGCACAGAACACCACGACGTGCGAGGCATCAAGCATTTTACGCTCGTTGAACACGTAATTACCGGCAGCGGATTTGGCAACACGCGCTTTACCTTCTTCCGTGCTGGCAACAATAAAATGCCACGGCTGGGAGTTGGTGCTGGATGGGCTGTATTGCAGTAGCGTTTTGATCTGCTCGGCCTGTTCCGGGGTAAGTTTTTTGCTGGCATCAAATGCCTTAGTGGAATGACGCTTTAAGGCGACAGAAATGATATCCATAAAGACTCCATGTGAAAGTAATTTTGCGTGCCAGCAGATTACAAGGATCGAGATGAAATGGTAAGCGAGAAAAATGCGCTATTGATTTACGGTTGAGTCAGGACGCACTCTTTTTTGATCGCGTTTAGCCAGACCATCAACCACCAGATTCCACGAATCGTTGATCAGATCGCGAAGTAACGCTTCGGAGATTTCCTCGCCGGGATACACCGAAATCCAGTGCTTTTTATTCATGTGATACCCTGGCTTGATGCTTGGGTATATTTGCTGATTTAGCAGGGATTTTTGTGGATCGGACTTCAGATTGATAAAGGGGACGCCGCGCAGCTCCGACGACAGCATAAAAATCTTGCCGCCAATTTTAAAAACATCGAACTCCGGGCCAAAAGGCCAGCAAAGCTCGACAAAGGGTAACTCAAGAGCCAGGCGTTTCGCCGTTTCGTGCAGTGATTGCTTATCCATAAACGTTCCTTTAGGCGAAGGAGAATAAGCAAAGTATGCCGCGAAGTTCGGCGATAATCGACGTTTAATCCGCCAGCGAGAACCAGCGTCGCCAGATAAAGCGCAGAACAAAATACTCAATAGCGCCCAGCACTAAAAACCACAGACAAAACAATAAAGTGTAAAGCTGGCTAAGATCCATCAGATGGAACATGGTCACCAGTTTTTGTGCCAGCGTTAGCCCCAGTGCGGGGGCGGGCAGCAGCAGGCAAGAGAGGAAAGCCATCAGCAAAATGCCTGCTGCGGTGGTCAAGGTTTCTAAAGGGTGTTTCATAACATTGTTAAATGTAAGTTAAAACACCATTGTCAGGGATATTCTTCTGTAAGGCAATTCCCGGCTTAGTCACCGGCCCAGATCTCACAATGCTTTTTCACCAGCCCAATCAGCGAGCCGCCATCGGCGACGAAATCGCGCATCAGCTGCGCTTCATTCAGACCGCTGACGACCTGGCGATGCAGGGCTTCAATTGCGCTCGATGCGCCAATTTTATTTGCAGAAGGGGCGATTTTTTCCAGCAATCGCAAGGTGTCTTCCGTTAGCGGTCGACGATCGCCAGTGTGCGGATCGGTAATGACACCTGCCAGCCCATAGCGGCAGGCCTGGAAACGGTTGAATTTATACAGCAGGTAATCTTTCTCCTGATGTTTAAACGGGCGTTCCGTCAGTAACCAGTGGGCGGTAGCCTGAATCAATCCTGCCATATTTACCGCATGGCTAAGGGTTAACGGGGTATCCATTACCCGAACCTCCACCGTGCCAAAATGAGGACTGGGGCGAATATCCCAGTGCAGATCTTTAATGCTGTCGATCATCGTGGTGTAACTCAGGCAGCGAAACAGGGCTTCAAATTGTTGCCAGTTACTGACCCACGGCATCGGGCCATTATCGGGAAAGGCGGAAAAAATATTCGGTCGTGAGGAGGCAAAACGCGTATCCGTTCCTTGCATATATGGCGACGCGGCGGAAAGGGCGATAAAGTGCGGCACAAACCGTGACAGGCCGTGCAGCAAATAAATGGCATCATCGCCACTGGCGCAACCAACATGGACATGCTGACCAAAAACGGTCGCCTGTTGAATGAGATAACCAAAGTTTTCCAGCGTTCGTTGATAGCGTTCGTTATCGCATACCTCCTGACGCTGCCATTTCTGAAACGGGTGCGTGCCACCGCCGCAAATTTCCAGATGATGATCTGCGGCTGCCTGCAATACGACTTTCTGCATCGCTGAAAATTGCCCGGCAGCCTGGTTGATATCACGGCAAACATCCGTCGCCAGCTCCAGCATACTTTCGGTGATATCGTGCTTTACCTCTCCGGCCGTGATCTTATTTTTAACTGCGTCAATCAGCATTGAAGAGTCCTGGCTTAAGTCATAGCCCGGCGGATTAACCACCTGCATTTCCAGTTCAATACCGAGGGTAAAAGGTTCAGAAACATGAAAATCGGGTAATGGCATAGGTTTCTCTTATGTTGGCGTTTTCTATTCAGTATAGAAGTGGGAGCGACTGGGCGAGATGCGGAAGTTCTGGAATATTTCTTTTTTTGGTGATGGTGAACTGATTGTGAGTGAAGCAATTTAGCTACTTTTTCAATGTGGCAAGTTATGGCACAGCTGGCTGGTGGCGAAGAATTTTGACGATTGAGGCATGCAGAAAAAACGGGCTCAGCTTCAGTTGATCAAATGGGGAGTGAGAAGTCCGAAACAGGATTCACTGTATAAATAAACAGCTATTTTGCTGAGGAAGCGTAAGATAACGGCGGGTGCCTGAAGCTTTCCGGTTTCAGGTTAACTCTGAGGTCTGGAAAGATGAAGCCCCAGGACGATATTTCTATCAACCCTGGGGCCGCCACTCCAAACCAGACAATTTGGATGGTAGTCCCTTCTTCGCATGGAGGCAATATAAACATGCTGACGAAATATGCCCTTGTGGCAGTCATAGTGCTGTGTTTAACGGTGCTGGGATTTACGCTTCTTGTCGGCGACTCGCTGTGTGAGTTTACGGTGAAGGAACGTAATATTGAGTTTAAGGCTGTTCTCGCTTACGAACCGAAGAAGTAGCCGTTGTGCGGGGAGTAATCCCCGCATATCCGGTTGTCAGGTCAGGATGGTAAGGCACCTGCTTTACACTTTCGCCCGTGGTCAGTGATGGCTGCGGGCGAATCGTACCAGATGTTGTCAATTAATCGTGTTGGCACAGCGTTATGACTATTTTTTCTTTTATCTGCCAGTGCACAGCAAACTGCTCATCCTCTAGTCGAATGATGATCTGCTGTTTATTCCAGCTAATTATCTGATAATCCAGAAAACCTTGAGCGGCCTGTATCTTGCTTGCCTTAAATGCGCTTTCTTTGGCGGAAAATGCCAGTGTCAGCGCCAGAGAAAAGGTTAAACCGCATTCTGCGAGTCGCTCGTGTTCTGCTGGTGTAATAATGTTGTCTGTCAATTCTCTTGCGGTTTGTACAGAGAAAATCTCTTCGATATCAATGCCAATCGGTTGACGGGAAACCACGGCTAATGCCGTAGTCCCACAGTGACTAATGCTGCCGTATACACCCGCAGGCCACACAGGTTGGCGTAGCTCGCCGATTGCGGGCACACATTTATAGCCATATTCCCGCAGCGCATAAACTGCAGCGATCCGTCCGGCTAAATGCTCTGTTTTACGTTTACGTCCAGCGTGTTGCAGTTGCGCGTAGTGTGGCAGCCAGAGTAAATCCTGCTCACAAAAACTCGCCGGATCAAACTCAACAAAATGCAGCGTATGTCCTACAAAGGGGAGGGCGGTATGCGTAGTTTTCATGTCAACTATATTATTCCTCCCCCAAATATCGGGGGAGGAAGCGTTAGCATCAGAAGTGAGTGTTTACGCTCATATACCACGTACGTCCCGGCTCGTTATAGGTATACGCACCGGCACCGGCGATATAGTTGGCCCCTGCCAGATCGCCCGTGGTCTGGGCATTACCCGCACGCCACAAACGTTTGTCGAACAGGTTGTCCACGCCGCCGGTCAGACTGACATTCTTCGTCACATCCCAGGTCGCGCTCAGACCCACAATGCTGTAAGGACTGATTTCTTTGGTTTCCGGGCCAACCGCTGGCTGACCTTTATAGTTGTACTTCTTCGGCTGCTGCTTGCCGTACCAGGTGAAGGTCGTTTGCATCGACAAATCTTCCCGTGCCTGCCAGCTCAGCGTTGAGTTCAACGTATACTCCGGGATGATCGACAAACGGTCGCCCGTGGTTTTGTTTTCACTCTTCAGCATATAAGTGATGTTATTGGTCCACATCACCGTTTCGCTAACCGGTACGTTTAACGATCCTTCCAGACCTTCAACCACCGCTTTCGGTACGTTATCCCACTGATAGAGATCGGTGCCGACTACGTTTTGCCCTACAGCCACATAGCCCGCTTCAATCTTATTGCGATAATCGTTGCGGAACCAGGTGACGCCCGCCAGCCAGCCGTCGCGTTTGAACTCCAGACCAATCTCTTTGTTGATGCTGGTTTCCGCTTTCAGGTCATCATTACCTTGCAGATAGCAGCCGCCCGCGCTGGCATAGCAGCCCTGACCTTTACTGTAGAGAATGTAGTTTGGGTTAGTCTGGTACAGACTCGGCGCTTTATAAGCACGGGCAATGCCCATTTTCAGCGTGAAGTCATCGCCTAAACCTTGCGATATGTTTAGAGCCGGACTCCAGTTATTGCCAACAATGCTGTGATGATCGAAACGCAGCCCCGGCGTTACGATGGTGCTGTCAGTCAGCTCCATATTGTTTTCGGCAAATAGCGAGAAAATTTCTGCTTTTGAATACGGGCTACGGTCGGTGGCACTCACACCATCAATAGCACCGCCGGTATTCGTCCCAGTGAGCGCCTGGGTGTTGGAACTTAAATCCTTCATCCGCTGCTGATTCCACTCCGTACCCAGCGTCAGCGTCTGGTTAACGAGGAAATCAATCGGCAGGTTAACTTCGCTGTGCAGCATCACGTCATCGAGATCGATATCGACGAAATCCTGTGTCGCTTTTTCGTTAAATTTCCCTTCGGTACCGCCCGCCAGACCTTCCGGAATACGCGAGTTACGGGTGTGTTCGTACTGCACCCAGTTGCTGGTGGTCACGCCGTTATCCCAGCCGCCGTTCCATGTCAGCGAGTAGTTCTGGCGATACAGACGGTTGGTTTCATCGCCATATTTCGAGCGGGTATAGGAGTCAGAGTTGGTGTTCTGGGTGTCGCCCGCATACAGGTTACCCTGGCGGCTGTAGCCCGCTTCCAGTTCGAGTGATTGCAGAGGCGCGAAGTCCCAGCGCACTACGCCATTAATATCTTTGTTAATTACCCCTTCGCGCCCGGCTGGTAACGTCGTGGCATACGTTCCGGCACGCGCGGACTGATGGCCCTGGTTGATATCCCACGCGTCAGCCTGGGTTTTGTCGAGGTTGCCATACAAGCGGAAGCTGAATTCGTCGCCCAGCGGACCGGTCAGGCTGAAGTTGGTGCGTTTGGTGGCACCTTCCTCTTTATGTTCTGGCGCATTGAAATAAGCATCCCAGGAGCCGTGCCACTCACCGCTGCCTTTTTTGGTAATGATGTTAACCACGCCGCCCGCCGCGCCGTTGCCATAACGCGCAGCTGCCGGACCACGCAGAACTTCAATACGTTCAATCATTTCAGGTGGCACCCAGGAAGTATCACCACGGGTATCGCGCTCGCCACGCCAGCCCTGACGCACTGAGTTACGGCTGCTTACCGGCTTGCCGTCAATCAAAATCAGCGTGTTTTCCGGACCCATGCCGCGAATATCAATCTGGCGGTTATTCCCACGCTGACCACTGGTGGAGTTACCGGTCAGGTTAACGCCTGGCATGGTACGGATGATCTCCGACACATCGCGGGCAACGGGGTTTTTGCGGATTTCATCTGCGGTGATGGTCGAAACGCCAGGCGCCTGTAAGTTCTGCTCAGCGGCGGTAACGACAATGGTATCGTCATGTGAAACAGGAGTATCGGTCGGCTCTTGTGCCTGTGCTACCCCATAAATCCCCAGATTGACCAACAAGGCCAGGGAATGAATCTTCTTGTTCATTGTTTTATTCCTGCATTTTTGCCACGAATTGCAACTGTCGGGCATGGTCGTCATCAATACGACGCACCCCGCTACCGCGAAAACCTTTGATCCTGAAAGACACGCAGTGCAGTTGGTTAATTAATGTCCGCGCTTCCCACGGCGCGCCATTACGCTATTGCAAATGCAAATAGTTATCAATAATATTATCAATATATTTCTGCAATCAATAAAAAATTGCACAGTAAACATGGGGTTATGGTGTGACGGCGTTAAAAGTAGGAAGTGAGAGCTGGTGGCAGTCGAAACATGGCCCGGAATGGCAGCGTCTGAATGACGAAATGTTTGAGGTCACTTTCTGGTGGCGTGATCCCCAAGGTTCTGAAGAATACTCGACGATAAAGCGCGTATGGGTCTACATCACTGGTGTGACCGATCACCATCAGAACAGCCAGCCCCAGTCGATGCAGCGAATTGCAGGCACCAACGTCTGGCAGTGGACGACACAACTCAATGCCAACTGGCGCGGCAGCTACTGCTTTATTCCCACCGAACGCGATGACATTTTTTCTGCACCATCCCCCGATCGCCTCGAATTACGTGAAGGCTGGCGAAAACTATTACCCCAGGCGATAGCAGATCCGCTGAATCCACAAAGCTGGAAAGGCGGGCGAGGGCACGCTGTTTCTGCACTTGAAATGCCGCAAGCGCCTCTGCAACCGGGATGGGATTGTCCGCAAGCGCCAGAAACGCCTGCCAAAGAAATTATCTGGAAAAGTGAACGGTTGAAAAATTCACGCCGTGTATGGATTTTTACCACCGGCGATGCAACAGCAGAAGAACGCCCGCTGGCAGTTTTGCTTGATGGTGAATTTTGGGCGCAGAGTATGCCCGTCTGGCCTGCGCTAACTTCGCTGACCCATCGTCGGCAACTTCCTCCCGCCGTGTATGTGTTGATCGATGCTATCGACACCACGCACCGCGCCCACGAACTGCCGTGTAATGCGGATTTCTGGCTGGCAGTACAGCAAGAGTTATTACCCCTGGTGAAAGCTATTGCCTCTTTTAGCGATCGCGCCGATCGCACCGTGGTCGCCGGGCAGAGTTTTGGTGGGCTTTCCGCGCTGTATGCCGGACTGCACTGGCCTGAACGCTTTGGCTGTGTATTAAGCCAGTCAGGATCGTACTGGTGGCCGCATCGGGGCGGGCCGCAAGAAGGTGTTTTACTTGAGCAACTTAAAGCTGGTCAAGTTAGTGCCGAAGGTCTGCGCATTGTGCTGGAAGCGGGTATTCGCGAGCCGATGATCATGCAGGCCAATCAGGCGCTGTATGCGCAATTACACCCCATAAAAGAATCCATTTTCTGGCGTCAGGTTGACGGCGGACATGATGCGCTTTGTTGGCGCGGTGGCTTGATGCAGGGGCTAATCGACCTCTGGCAACCACTTTTCCATGACAGGAGTTGAATATGGCATTCAGTAATCCCTTCGATGATCCGCAGGGAGCGTTTTACATTTTGCGCAATGCGCAGGGGCAATTCAGTCTGTGGCCGCAACAATGCCTCTTACCGGCAGGATGGGACATTGTGTGTCAGCCGCAGTCACAAGAGTCCTGCCAGCAGTGGCTGGAAGTCCACTGGCGTACTCTGACACCGGCGAATTTCACCCAGTTGCAGGAGGCACAATGAGCCAGCATTTACCTTTGGTCGCCGCACAGCCCGGCATCTGGATGGCAGAAAAACTGTCGGATTTACCCTCCGCCTGGAGCGTGGCGCATTACGTTGAGTTAACCGGAGAGGTTGATGCGCCATTACTGGCCCGCGCGGTGGTTGCCGGATTAGCGCAAGCAGATACGCTGCGGATGCGTTTTACGGAAGATAACGGCGAAGTCTGGCAGTGGGTCGATGATGCGCTGACGTTCGAACTGCCAGAAATTATCGACCTGCGAACCAACATTGATCCGCACGGTACTGCGCGGGCATTAATGCAGGCGGATTTGCAACAAGATTTGCGCGTCGATAGCGGTAAACCACTGGTCTTTCATCAGTTGATACAGGTGGCGGATAACCGCTGGTACTGGTATCAGCGTTATCACCATTTGCTGGTCGATGGCTTCAGTTTCCCGGCCATTACCCGCCAGATCGCCAATATTTACTGCGCATGGCTGCGTGGCGAACCAACGCCTGCTTCGCCGTTTACGCCTTTCGCTGATGTAGTGGAAGAGTACCAGCAATACCGCGAAAGCGAAGCCTGTCAGCGTGATGCGGCATTCTGGGCGGAACAGCGTCGTCAATTGCCGCCGCCCGCGTCACTTTCTCCGGCACCTTTACCGGGGCGCAGCGCCTCGGCAGATATTCTGCGCCTGAAACTGGAATTTACCGACGGGGAATTCCGCCAGTTGGCTACGCAACTTTCAGGTGTGCAGCGTACCGATTTAGCCCTTGCGTTGGCAGCCTTGTGGCTGGGGCGATTGTGCAACCGCATGGACTACGCTGCCGGATTTATCTTTATGCGTCGACTAGGCTCGGCGGCGCTGACGGCTACCGGACCCGTGCTCAACGTTTTGCCGTTGGGTATTCATATTGCGGCGCAAGAAACGCTGCCGGAACTGGCAACCCGACTGGCAGCACAACTGAAAAAAATGCGCCGCCATCAACGCTACGATGCCGAACAAATTGTCCGTGACAGTGGGCGAGCGGCAGGAGAGGAACCGCTGTTCGGTCCGGTACTCAATATCAAGGTATTTGATTACCAACTGGATATTCCTGGTGTTCAGGCGCAAACCCATACCCTGGCAACCGGTCCGGTTAATGACCTTGAACTGGCCCTGTTCCCGGATGAACACGGTGATTTGAGTATTGAGATCCTCGCCAATAAACAGCGTTACGATGAGCCAACGTTAATTCAACACGCTGAACGCCTGAAAATGCTGATTGCCCAGTTCGCCGCGGATCCGTCGCTGTTGTGCGGCGATGTCGATATTATGCTGCCAGGCGAGTATGCGCAGCTGGCGCAGATCAACGCCACTCAGGTTGAGATTCCAGAAACCACGCTGAGCGCGCTGGTGGCAGAACAAGCGGCAAAAACACCGGATGCTCCGGCGCTGGTTGATGCGCGTTACCAGTTTAGCTATCGGGAAATGCGCGAACAGGTGGTGGCGCTGGCGAATCTGCTGCGTGAGCGCGGCGTTAAACCGGGCGACAGCGTGGCGGTGGCATTACCGCGCTCGGTCTTTTTGACCCTGGCGCTACATGCGATAGTTGAAGCTGGTGCGGCCTGGTTACCGTTGGATACCGGCTATCCGGACGATCGCCTGAAAATGATGCTGGAAGATGCGCGTCCGTCGCTGTTAATCACCACTGACGATCAACTGCCGCGCTTTAGCGATATCCCCAATTTAACCCGCCTTTGCTATAACGCCCCGCTTATACCACAGGGCAGTGCGCCGCTGCAGCTTTCACAACCGCACCACACGGCTTATATCATCTTCACCTCCGGTTCCACCGGCAGGCCGAAAGGGGTAATGGTCGGGCAGACGGCTATCGTTAACCGCCTGCTTTGGATGCAAAACCACTACCCGCTTACAGGCGAAGATGTCGTTGCCCAAAAAACGCCGTGCAGTTTTGATGTCTCGGTGTGGGAGTTTTTCTGGCCGTTTATTGCCGGGGCTAAACTGGTGATGGCTGAACCGGAAGCGCACCGCGACCCGCTCGCTATGCAGCAATTCTTTGCCGAATATGGTGTAACGACCACGCACTTTGTGCCGTCGATGCTGGCAGCATTTGTTGCATCGCTGACTCCGCAAACCGCTCGTCAGAATTGCGCGACGTTGAAACAGGTTTTCTGTAGTGGTGAAGCCTTACCGGCTGATTTATGCCGCGAATGGCAACAGTTAACCGGCGCGCCGTTGCATAATCTGTATGGCCCGACGGAAGCGGCGGTAGATGTCAGTTGGTATCCGGCTTTTGGCGAGGAACTGGCAGAGGTGCGCGGCAGCAGTGTGCCGATTGGTTATCCGGTGTGGAATACGGGCCTGCGCATTCTCGATGCGATGATGCATCCGGTGCCGCCGGGTGTGGCGGGAGATCTCTATCTCACCGGTATTCAACTGGCGCAGGGGTATCTTGGACGACCCGATCTGACCGCCAGCCGCTTTATTGCCGATCCTTTTGCCCCAGGTGAACGGATGTACCGTACCGGCGATGTGGCCCGCTGGCTGGATAACGGCGCAGTGGAGTACCTCGGGCGCAGTGACGATCAGCTAAAAATTCGCGGGCAGCGTATCGAACTGGGCGAAATTGATCGCGTGATGCAGGCGCTGCCGGATGTCGAACAAGCCGTTACCCACGCCTGTGTGATTAACCAGGCGGCAGCCACTGGTGGTGATGCGCGTCAGTTGGTGGGCTATCTGGTGTCGCAATCAGGTCTGCCGTTGGATACCAGCGCATTACAGGCGCAGCTTCGTGAAACATTGCCACCACATATGGTACCGGTGGTTCTGCTGCAACTTCCACAGTTACCACTTAGCGCCAACGGCAAGCTGGATCGCAAAGCCTTACCGTTGCCTGATCTGAAGGCACAAGCGCCTGGGCGTGCGCCGAAAGCGGGCAGTGAAACGATTATCGCCGCGGCATTCTCGTCGTTGCTGGGTTGTGACGTGCAGGATGCCGATGCTGATTTCTTTGCGCTTGGCGGTCATTCGCTACTGGCAATGAAACTGGCTGCGCAGTTAAGTCGGCAGTTTGCCCGCCAGGTGACGCCGGGGCAAGTGATGGTCGCGTCAACTGTCGCCAAACTGGCAACGATTATTGATGGTGAAGAAGACAGCTCCCGGCGCATGGGATTCGAAACCATTCTGCCGTTGCGTGAAGGTAATGGCCCGACGCTGTTTTGTTTCCATCCTGCGTCCGGTTTTGCCTGGCAGTTCAGCGTGCTCTCGCGTTATCTCGATCCACAATGGTCGATTATCGGCATTCAGTCGCCGCGCCCCAATGGCCCCATGCAGACCGCGGCAAATCTGGATGAAGTCTGCGAAGCGCATCTGGCAACGTTACTTGAGCATCAACCGCACGGCCCTTATTACCTGCTGGGTTATTCGCTGGGCGGTACGCTGGCGCAGGGTATTGCGGCGCGGCTGCGTGCCCGTGGCGAACAGGTGGCATTTCTTGGCTTGCTGGATACCTGGCCGCCAGAAACGCAAAACTGGCAGGAAAAAGAGGCTAATGGCCTGGACCCGGAAGTGCTGGCGGAGATTAACCGCGAGCGCGAGGCCTTCCTGGCGGCACAGCAGGGAAGTACTTCAACGGAGTTGTTTACCACCATTGAAGGCAACTACGCTGATGCTGTGCGCCTGCTGACGACTGCTCATAGCGTACCGTTTGAAGGTAAAGCGACGCTGTTTGTTGCTGAACGCACGCTTCAGGAAGGTATGAATCCCGAACGCGCCTGGTCGCCGTGGATTACGGAGCTGGATATCTATCGTCAGGATTGTGCGCATGTGGATATTATCTCGCCGATGGCGTTTGAAAAAATAGGGCCGATTATTCGTGCGACGCTAAATAAGTAAATTTATATTATCTATAAACCCATAATTACAATAAATGATTATGGGTTTATTATTTATTTAATTTATCAATTTAACGGATATTTCTCTGAAATAGAGTGAATGTTGCATTCAGTGGGAGGAATTTACAAACTTCAGCTTCGGATAAATCTCACCAACTGGTAAAGTGGGGGCCGTGGAGATTTACTCTTATTGGACCCATTTCAGGTTATACCGCATGTCATCACTGAATATTAAACAGGGAAGTGACGCTCATTTTCCCGAGTATCCTCTGGCGTCGCCCAGTAATAATGAAATTGATTTACTTAATCTAATCGACGTTTTATGGCGGGCAAAAAAAACGGTCATGGCGGTCGTTTTTGCGTTTGCCTGCACAGGATTGCTGATCTCTTTCATCCTGCCGCAAAAATGGACCAGCTCCGCCGTCATTACTCCCGCAGAGGCTATTCAGTGGCAGGACCTGGAGAAAAACTTTACTAAACTGTGCGTTCTGGATCTTGATGTTAATCTCGATCGTAATGGAGTATTTAATCTATTTATCAAGAAGTTTCAGTCTATTAGCTTACTGGAAGAGTACCTGCGCTCATCACCTTATGTGATGGACCAATTAAAAGAGGCGAAAATCGACGAACTGGATTTGCATCGCGCTATCGTCGCATTGAGCGAAAAAATGAAAGCGGTTGATGACAATGCCAGTAAGAAAAAAGATGAACCGTCACTGTATACCTCCTGGACGCTAAGTTTTACCGCGCCAACCAGTGAAGAGGCGCAGACCGTTTTGAGCGGGTATATCGATTATATCTCTGCGTTGGTGGTGAAAGAGTCGATAGAAAACGTCCGTAATAAACTGGAGATCAAAACCCAGTTTGAAAAAGAAAAACTGGCTCAGGATCGCATTAAAACGAAAAATCAACTTGATGCAAACATTCAGCGCCTCAATTATTCACTCGACATTGCCAACGCGGCAGGAATTAAAAAGCCCGTTTACAGTAATGGTCAGGCCGTTAAAGATGACCCCGATTTCTCTATTTCTCTCGGCGCAGACGCTATTGAACGCAAACTGGAAATTGAAAAAGCGGTTACTGACGTTGCGGAACTGAACGGTGAATTACGTAATCGTCAGTATCTTGTTGAGCAGCTAACAAAAGCAAATGTCAACGATGTGAATTTTACGCCGTTTAAATATCAGTTGCGTCCGTCATTACCCGTAAAAAAAGACGGTCCGGGTAAGGCGATTATCGTGATCCTTTCTGCGTTGATCGGCGGTATGGTGGCTTGTGGTGGCGTGCTGTTGCGCCATGCCATGGCATCTAGAAAACAGGATGCCGTGATGGAAGAGCACTTAGTTTAAATCTTGGCAGTTGAAGGTGCCGTTCGTCCGAGCGGCACCACGAGCGGAGTTCCGGCTACCGGATCGTCAATAATCATGCAGCGCAGACCATAAATGCGCTCGATCAATTCAGCAGTGACAATCTCCTTCGGCGCTCCCTGAGCAACAATTTTCCCTTCCCGCAATGCAATCAAATGGCTGGCGTAACGACAGGCCTGATTAAGATCGTGCAGCACCGCCGCCAGGGTATAGCCTTTCTCGCGGTTCAGTTCGCTTAACAGTTCCAGCAAATCAATCTGATGACTGATATCCAGCCAGGTCGTGGGTTCATCGAGCAGCATAATTGCCGTTTCCTGGGCCAGCACCATTGCTATCCACGCTCGCTGGCGTTGTCCGCCAGAAAGGGTATCCACGCTTTGATCTGCCAGATGAGTGATTCCCGTGGCCTGCATCGCTTTCGTTACCGCGTCTTCATCCTCTTTGCGCCAGCGGGTAAACAGCGGTTGATGCGGGTAACGTCCACGCGCCACCAGCTCCTGCACGGTGATATCGCCCGGCGTGGTAGCATTTTGCGCCAACAGACCAATCCGGCGTGCAACCTCTTTACTGGCGTAATGTTGAATGTGCTCACCATCCAGCCAGACATGCCCGTGAGCAGGCGTCATCAGGCGGCTTAAAGTACGCAGTAAAGTGGATTTACCGCAGCCATTTGGCCCGATAATTGCCGTGAAGTGACCATCAGGTATTTCTACAGTCAGATTCTCCGCAACGGTATATTTGCCATATCCGAGGGTTAACTGTTCGCCGCGCAAACGGGCTACTGATTCGGTCATTTTTTGCGAGACTCCTGAATTAACAAGACGATAAGGTAAATACCGCCGAGGCTGACGGTAACGACGCCAACCGGAAGTTGATACGGCATAAACAGTTGTTGGGCGCAGAGATCGGCCGCCAGCAGTAACAACGCCCCGCACAGCGCCGCCTGGGTCAGCCCCCAGCGAGCGGTGCCGCTAATGCGTCGGGCAATGTGCGGCGCGACTAAAGCAATAAAGGAAATCGGCCCGGCAAGCGCTGTTGCCGCAGCGGTAAGCACCACTGCAACCAGCATCATTAACAGACGCGAACGTTCGACGCTGACGCCCAGCGCACACGCGGTATCATCGCCCATTTCCAGCAAGCGCATCCGGCGTACCAGTAAGGCGGCGGCAATTAGCATCAATATAATGATGGGTGCGGAAGGCGAGGTTTTTGCCCACGTCAGGCCGTTGAGCGATCCGGCATTCCATAAACCCGCTGTTAGCGCCGTTTCTAAAGACGCTTTCAGCAACAGCCAGGTATTAAAGGCCACCAGCATGGCGCGAACGCCGATACCAATAATAATCAACCGAAAGGTGTCGATGCCGTTACGCCAGGCGAGCAGCCAGACCAGCAGCGAAGTGACAATGCCGCCCACCATTGCTGCCAGCGCGATAGCCGTCAGATCCTGACCAAACAGCACCATCGCCACCAGCACGCCGCTCCACGCCCCGGTGTTAAAGCCCATTACGTCAGGGCTACCGAGCGGGTTACGCATCAGCGACTGAAAAATCGCGCCGCTGACGCCCAGAGCCGCGCCAATTAACAGCGCCATCAGCACGCGTGGTAAACGCCATTCAGTGACCACCATCGTCATACTGCGCGGCGCATCGCCCATCAGCGCGGCGAATACCTGCGAGGTTTCCAGCGTGACGGTACCGCTGCGTAATCCCCAGATACCTGCAACCACACAGGCGGTAATTAGCAGCAAACAGGTGATGATTAATCGGCGAGAGACGTAAATCATGCGCCACCTCGCGTTTTACGTCGCACGAGGAAGATCAGCACCGGTGCGCCAATAAAGGCACTGACTACAGAAACGCGTAACTCGCCGGGCACAATCACCCGCCCGATGATATCGGCAAACAGCAGCAGGGCAGGGGTGGCAAGTAGCGTGACGGGCAGCGACCAGCGATGATCAGCACCTACCAGCCAGCGCGCCATATGCGGCATCATCAGGCCAATAAAGGCAATCGGGCCAACTACCGCCGTCGCACTACCACAAAGCACGGTAATCGCCAGCAGACCAATCAACTGTGTGCGCGCCACGCGGCTGCCCAGCGCCGTCGCGGTGTCACTGCCGAGGCTTAAACTGTTCAGCGCGCGGCTCAGTAATAGCGCGGTTGCTCCGGCGATCAGCACCGGGATCAGCACAACTTTTAAGGTATATAGATTGCGAATATCCAGCGAACCGGCTTGCCAGAAACGCAGTTGATCGTAGACGTCAGGATTAAGCAGGGCGATGCCGCTGGTCAGCCCTTCCAGCACCGCCGCCAGCGCCACGCCCGCCAGGGTTAAACGCACCGGACTTAACTGCCCGCCGCCCTGGCTGCCGGTAAAGGCAACAATCAACGAGGCCACCAGCGCCCCGGCGAAGGCCATCGCCAGTTGTTCCTGCGCGGATGAGTATCCAAACAGCGCCGCACCCAGCACAATGGCAAAGCTGGCTCCGGCGTTTACGCCAAGCAAGCCGGGGTCGGCAAGTGGGTTTCGGGTGAGGGTTTGCATCAACGCCCCGGCAAGGCCAAGCGCACCGCCGGCCAGTAAACCGGCAAGGGTGCGCGGCAGTCGTGCGTCGAGCACGATGGTGCAGTCGGCGCTCTGGCAGGTGCCGGAGAGGGCCTCCAGCACTACGGAAGCGGGGAGTGATTTTGCTCCAATGAGCAGGCTTAATGCCGTCGCGATAATCAGTAATAACAGCAATCCGGGCACGGCAATGGCGCGTGTCACGGCAACAGAACCAGACATACGAACTTCCATGATAATGAAATTAATTATCGTTATCGATCTTATTTGGATATGTTAGCATGTGCAGCCTAAGAATAGGTATTTAAAATATTTGATGGCAAGGCATTGTAATGAATAAACAATCCTGGCTGCTTAACCTCAGCCTGTTGAAAACGCACCCGGCGTTTCGCGCAGTATTCCTCGCTCGTTTTATCTCAATTGTTTCTCTGGGTTTGCTCGGCGTCGCGGTGCCGGTGCAGATCCAGATGATGACGCATTCTACCTGGCAGGTGGGGCTTTCGGTGACGCTGACCGGCGGCGCGATGTTTGTTGGCCTGATGGTCGGCGGTGTGCTGGCGGATCGCTATGAGCGTAAAAAAGTGATTTTGCTGGCGCGTGGCACCTGTGGCATTGGCTTTATTGGACTGTGCCTGAATGCGCTGCTGCCGGAGCCGTCTTTGCTGGCAATCTATTTACTTGGTTTATGGGATGGTTTTTTCGCATCGCTTGGCGTTACGGCGCTACTGGCGGCGACACCTGCACTGGTAGGGCGTGAAAACTTAATGCAGGCCGGGGCGATCACCATGTTGACCGTGCGTCTGGGATCGGTGATTTCGCCCATGATTGGCGGTTTATTGCTGGCGACCGGAGGCGTAGCCTGGAACTACGGACTGGCGGCGGCGGGCACGTTTATTACCTTGCTACCGTTGTTAAGCCTTCCGGCGTTGCCACCACCGCCGCAGCCGCGTGAGCATCCGTTGAAATCATTACTGGCAGGATTTCGTTTTCTACTCGCCAGCCCGCTGGTGGGAGGGATTGCGTTGCTGGGTGGTTTATTGACGATGGCGAGCGCGGTGCGGGTCCTGTATCCGGCGCTGGCTGACAACTGGCAGATGTCGGCGGCACAGATTGGTTTTCTCTATGCGGCGATTCCGCTCGGCGCGGCTATTGGCGCGTTAACCAGCGGGAAGCTGGCACATAGTGCGCGACCAGGGTTATTGATGCTGCTCTCCACGCTGGGATCGTTCCTTGCCATTGGTCTGTTTGGCCTGATGCCGATGTGGATTTTAGGCGTGGTTTGCCTGGCGCTGTTCGGTTGGTTGAGCGCGGTTAGTTCGTTGCTGCAATATACAATGCTGCAAACGCAAACCCCGGAAGCGATGTTAGGGCGGATTAACGGTTTGTGGACGGCGCAAAACGTGACGGGCGATGCCATAGGCGCAGCGCTGCTGGGCGGTTTGGGCGCGATGATGACACCGGTTGCTTCCGCAAGCGCGAGCGGTTTTGGTTTGTTGATTATCGGCGTGTTGTTATTGCTGGTGCTGGTGGAGTTGCGACGTTTTCGCCAGACGCCGCCGCAGATGACAGCGTCCGACAGTTAATGCTTAAAACAGCGCCTTAAGTCGTTCCAGCACTTGCATGGCGCTGTAGTAATCCAGGCGGAACGTCTCGGTTCCCAGCGCATAAACCTGCTTGTTTTGTACTGCAGGCAGGTGCGCGAGCAGTGGATTGGCATAAATCGCATCGGCATCTTTCTGATCACCAGCGAACAGGAATAGTGAATCGCCATTTAACCCTGCAGCCAGATTTTCTCCACCAAGCTGAATGATGTCATGGCGTTTGCCCTGGCTTTGGCTGGCGTTTAACCCTGCGGGCAATTTCGCCAACGTAAAGCCGAGTTGTTCCAGCATCTGCCCTTGTGCTGATTCCGGCGTCCAGAGATTGGCACTGTGTGCAGCGGCGGTATAGACAATGGCAGTGACCGGCTGCGGCGGTAATTTGATTTGCTCTTTCGCCGCCGCCAGTTGCTTATCAAACTGTGCAATCCGCTCTGCCGCTTGTTTCTCATGCCCGGTAATTTCGCCAAGCTGCGTTAACAGCGACTGCCAGCTTTTGTCGTCGTAATTGATGATTAATGTTGGGGCGATGGTAGAAAGCTGATCGTACAGCGCCAGCGCCGAATCCCCGCCGGTTGCGCTAATTAAAATCAGATCCGGCATTTGCGCGGCAACGGCTTCGGCGCTCGGTTCGCCGATATAGATCCGTTGCAGTTTGCGTTCTTTCGCCACCTTGCTCCACTGGCGTAAAAAGCCCTGGTCATCCGCGACGCGGTTATTTGGCGTGGTCGCGCCGCTGGCGATCACCGGAGCATCAATCGCCAGCAGTGAGCCAGTCAGGGTGACGCTGGTGGAAACAATACGCTGCGGCTGGCTTTCCAGGGTATGAGTGCCCCGGCTGTCAGTAATCTGACGCGGCCAGTCGGCGGCCTGAACTGCGACTATTCCTGAAAGCAAAAGTCCTGTTAATAGAAGGGCGTTGCGGTAGAGCGGGGCGAGTCTCACAAATTAGCTTCCTGTTATTAATAGAGTTAATGCTTCTCATTTTCATTGTAACCACAAACAGATGCAACCCCGAGTTGCAGATTGCGTTACCTCAAGAGTTGACATAGTGCGCGTTTGCTTTTAGGTTAGCGACCGAAAATATAAATGATAATCATTATTAAAGCCTTTATCATTTTGTGGAGGATGATATGGATACGTCACTGGCTGAGGAAGTACAGCAGACCATGGCAACACTTGCGCCCAATCGCTTTTTCTTTATGTCGCCGTACCGCAGTTTTACGACGTCAGGATGTTTCGCCCGCTTCGATGAACCGGCTGTGAACGGGGATTCGCCCGACAGTCCCTTCCAGCAAAAACTCGCCGCGTTGTTTGCCGATGCCAAAGCGCAGGGCATCAAAAATCCGGTGATGGTCGGGGCTATTCCCTTCGATCCACGTCAGCCTTCGTCGCTGTATATTCCCGAATCCTGGCAGTCGTTCTCCCGTCAGGAAAAACAAGCTTCCGCACGCCGTTTCACCCGCAGCCAGTCGCTGAACGTGGTGGAACGTCAGGCCATTCCGGAACAAGCCACGTTTGAACAGATGGTTGCCCGTGCTGCCGCACTTACCGCCACGCCGCAGGTCGACAAAGTGGTGTTGTCACGGTTGATTGATATCACCACTGACGCCGCCATTGATAGTGGCGTATTGCTGGAACGGTTGATTGCGCAAAACCCGGTTAGTTACAACTTCCATGTTCCGTTGGCTGATGGTGGCGTTCTGCTGGGGGCCAGCCCGGAACTGCTGCTACGTAAAGACGGCGAGCGTTTTAGCTCCATTCCGTTAGCCGGTTCCGCGCGTCGTCAGCCGGATGAAGTGCTCGATCGCGAAGCGGGTAATCGTCTGCTGGCGTCAGAAAAAGATCGCCATGAACATGAACTGGTGACTCAGGCGATGAAAGAGGTACTGCGCAAACGCAGTAGTGAGTTACACGTTCCCTCCTCTCCACAATTGATTACCACGCCGACGCTGTGGCATCTCGCAACTCCCTTTGAAGGTAAAGCGAATTCGCAAGAAAACGCACTGACTCTGGCCTGTCTACTGCATCCGACCCCCGCGCTGAGCGGTTTCCCGCATCAGGCCGCGACTCAGGTTATTGCTGAACTGGAGCCGTTCGACCGCGAACTGTTTGGCGGCATTGTGGGTTGGTGTGACAGCGAAGGTAACGGCGAATGGGTGGTGACCATCCGCTGCGCGAAGCTGCGGGAAAATCAGGTGCGTCTGTTTGCCGGAGCGGGGATTGTGCCTGCGTCCTCACCGTTGGGTGAGTGGCGCGAAACAGGCGTCAAACTTTCTACCATGTTGAACGTTTTTGGATTGCATTAAGGAGCGAGGATGAGCATTCCATTCACCCGCTGGCCGGAAGAGTTTGCCCGTCGCTATCGGGAAAAAGGCTACTGGCAGGATTTGCCACTGACCGACATTCTGACTCGCCACGCTGCGAGTGACAGCATCGCGGTCATCGACGGCGAGCGTCAGTTGAGTTACCGGGAACTGAATCAGGCGGCGGATAATCTCGCCTGTAGCTTGCGTCGTCAGGGCATTAAACCCGGTGAAACCGCACTGGTACAACTGGGTAACGTCGCTGAATTGTATATTACCTTTTTTGCGCTGTTAAAACTGGGCGTTGCACCGGTACTGGCGCTGTTCAGTCATCAGCGTAGTGAAATGAACGCATACGCCAGCCAGATTAAACCGGTGTTACTGATTGCCGATCGCCAACATGCGCTGTTTAGCGGGGATGATTTCCTCAATACATTTGTTGCAGAGCACTCCTCCATTCGCGTGGTGCAACTGCTGAACGATAGCGGCGAACATAACTTGCAGGATGCGATTAACCATCCGGCAGAGGATTTTATTGCCACACCGTCACCTGCCGATGAAGTGGCCTATTTTCAGCTTTCTGGCGGTACCACCGGCACACCGAAACTGATCCCACGCACTCACAATGACTATTACTACAGCGTACGTCGTAGCGTCGAGATTTGTCAGTTCACACGACAGACACGCTACCTGTGCGCGATTCCTGCGGCCCACAACTACGCCATGAGTTCGCCAGGATCGCTGGGCGTCTTTCTCGCTGGCGGCACGGTCGTTCTGGCTGCCGACCCTAGCGCCACGCTCTGCTTCCCATTGATTGCAAAACATCAGGTGAACGTCACTGCGCTGGTGCCACCAGCAGTCAGCCTGTGGTTACAGGCGCTGACCGAAGGTGAAAGCCGGGCGCAGCTTGCCTCGCTGAAACTGTTACAGGTCGGTGGCGCACGTCTTTCTGCCACGCTTGCGGCGCGTATTCCCGCAGAGATTGGCTGCCAGTTACAGCAGGTATTCGGCATGGCGGAAGGGCTGGTGAACTACACCCGTCTTGATGATAGCGCGGAGAAAATTATCCATACCCAGGGCTATCCAATGTGTCCGGATGATGAAGTGTGGGTTGCCGATGCTGACGGAAATCCACTGCCGCAAGGGGAAGTTGGACGCCTGATGACGCGCGGGCCGTACACCTTCCGCGGCTATTACAAAAGTCCACAGCACAATGCCAGCGCCTTTGATGCCAACGGTTTTTACTGTTCCGGCGATCTGATCTCTATTGATCCAGAGGGGTACATCACCGTGCAGGGGCGCGAGAAAGATCAGATCAACCGTGGCGGCGAGAAGATCGCTGCCGAAGAGATCGAAAACCTGTTACTGCGCCATCCGGCGGTGATCTACGCCGCCCTGGTGAGTATGGAAGATGAGCTGATGGGCGAAAAAAGCTGTGCTTATCTGGTGGTAAAAGAACCACTGCGTGCGGTACAGGTGCGTCGTTTCCTGCGTGAACAGGGTATTGCCGAATTTAAATTACCTGATCGCGTGGAGTGCGTAGATTCACTTCCGCTGACGGCGGTCGGGAAAGTCGATAAAAAACAATTACGTCAGTGGCTGGCGTCACGCGCATCAGTCTGAAGGAGAGAACACGATGGCTATTCCAAAATTACAGGCTTACGCACTGCCGGAGTCTCACGATATTCCGCACAATAAAGTCAACTGGGCCTTTGAGCCGCAACGTGCCGCGTTGTTAATCCATGATATGCAGGACTATTTTGTCAGCTTCTGGGGCGAGAACTGTCCGATGATGGAGCAGGTGATCGCGAATATTGCGGCACTACGCGACTACTGCAAACAGCACAATATTCCGGTTTATTACACCGCCCAGCCGAAAGAGCAGAGCGATGAAGATCGGGCGCTGTTGAATGATATGTGGGGGCCGGGCCTGACCCGTTCACCGGAACAGCAAAAGGTGGTGGATCGCCTGACGCCAGATGCCGACGACACGGTGTTGGTGAAGTGGCGCTACAGCGCGTTTCATCGTTCTCCGCTGGAACAAATGCTCAAAGAGAGTGGCCGTAACCAACTGATTATAACCGGGGTGTACGCCCACATTGGCTGTATGACCACCGCAACCGACGCATTTATGCGCGATATTAAACCGTTTATGGTGGCAGATGCGCTGGCCGATTTCAGCCGTGACGAGCATTTGATGTCGCTGAAATATGTGGCCGGACGTTCTGGCCGGGTGGTGATGACCGAAGAATTGCTGCCAGCACCTATCCCCGCCAGCAAATCGGCGCTGCGTGAGGTGATCCTGCCGTTGCTGGACGAGTCCGATGAACCGTTCGATGACGACAACCTAATTGATTACGGTCTGGATTCGGTGCGCATGATGGCGCTGGCGGCGCGCTGGCGCAAAGTGCATGGCGATATCGATTTTGTCATGCTGGCGAAAAATCCGACCATCGACGCCTGGTGGAAGCTACTCTCCCGCGAGGTGAAATGATGGATTTCAGCGGCAAAAATGTCTGGGTAACCGGCGCGGGGAAAGGTATTGGCTACGCCACGGCGCTGGCATTTGTTGAGGCCGGAGCGAAAGTTACAGGTTTTGATCAAGCGTTCACTCTGGAGCAATATCCCTTTGCGACCGAAGTAATGGATGTAGCCGACGCTGCGCAGGTGGCGCAAGTGTGTCAGCGACTGTTAGCGCAAACGGAGCGACTGGACGTGCTGGTCAATGCGGCGGGAATTTTGCGCATGGGCGCGACCGATCAGCTCAGCAAGGAGGACTGGCAGCAGACTTTTGCGGTTAACGTCGGCGGTGCGTTTAACCTGTTCCAGCAGACCATGAACCAGTTTCGTCGTCAGCGGGGCGGGGCGATTGTTACTGTGGCGTCCGACGCTGCACACACGCCGCGTATTGGTATGAGTGCTTACGGTGCGTCGAAAGCGGCGCTGAAAAGCCTGGCGTTGAGCGTCGGGCTGGAACTGGCGGGTAGCGGTGTGCGCTGTAATGTGGTTTCCCCGGGGTCCACCGACACCGATATGCAACGCACGCTGTGGGTGAGTGATGACGCCGAAGAGCAGCGTATTCGCGGCTTTGGCGAGCAGTTTAAACTCGGCATTCCACTGGGGAAAATCGCCCGTCCACAAGAGATCGCCAATACGATTTTGTTCCTCGCCTCTGACCTCGCAAGCCATATCACCCTACAGGATATTGTGGTAGATGGCGGCTCAACACTGGGGGCATAAGCATGATCTGGAAACGCCATTTAACGCTCGACGAACTGAACGCCACCAGCGATAACACAATGGTGGCGCATCTTGGAATTGTGTATACCCGTCTGGGCGATGATGTGCTGGAAGCCGAAATGTCGGTTGATACCCGTACTCATCAGCCGTTTGGCCTGCTGCATGGCGGCGCGTCGGCGGCGCTGGCGGAAACCCTGGGATCGATGGCCGGATTTATGATGACTCGCGACGGACAGTGCGTGGTGGGCACGGAGCTTAACGCCACACATCATCGCCCGGTGTCTGAGGGAAAGGTACGCGGCATCTGCCAGCCGCTGCATCTTGGACGACAAAATCAGAGCTGGGAAATCGTCGTTTTCGATGAACAGGGGCGGCGTTGCTGCACCTGTCGGCTGGGCACAGCGGTTTTGGGATGAACCCGACAGAATAAAATGAGATTGCAGGAAAATTCGGTTAACGGAGTGATCGAGTTAACGTTGTTAAGTTAAATATTGGTTTTAATTCTGATTTACATGGTTGCTGTGTTGTTAAATTGTACAAAGATGTTATAGAAACAAAATGTAACATCTCTATGGACACGCACACGGATAACAACTATGAACAAATCAGGGAAATACCTCGTCTGGACAGTGCTCTCTGTAATGGGAGCATTTGCTCTGGGATACATTGCTTTAAATCGTGGGGAACAGATCAACGCGCTGTGGATTGTGGTGGCGTCGGTCTGTATCTATCTGATCGCTTACCGTTTTTATGGGCTGTATATCGCCAAAAATGTGCTGGCGGTTGACCCGACGCGTATGACGCCAGCGGTGCGCCATAACGACGGGCTGGACTATGTGCCGACGGACAAAAAAGTGCTGTTCGGTCACCATTTTGCGGCCATTGCCGGAGCAGGTCCGTTGGTTGGGCCGGTACTGGCGGCGCAAATGGGTTACCTGCCAGGGATGATCTGGCTGCTCGCCGGGGTGGTTCTCGCCGGTGCGGTGCAGGATTTCATGGTGCTGTTTGTTTCTACGCGCCGTGACGGTCGCTCGCTGGGTGAGCTGGTCAAAGAAGAGATGGGGCCAACCGCCGGGGTGATAGCGCTGGTGGCCTGCTTTATGATCATGGTCATTATCCTTGCCGTGCTGGCGATGATCGTGGTGAAAGCCCTGACTCATAGCCCGTGGGGAACGTATACCGTTGCGTTCACCATTCCGCTGGCGCTGTTTATGGGGATCTACCTGCGCTATTTGCGTCCGGGGCGTATTGGCGAAGTGTCGGTGATTGGCCTGGTATTCCTGATTTTCGCCATTATCTCTGGCGGCTGGGTGGCAGAAAGCCCGACCTGGGCACCGTACTTTGATTTTACGGGTGTGCAGCTGACCTGGATGCTGGTGGGTTACGGTTTTGTGGCGGCGGTGCTGCCGGTGTGGTTGCTGCTGGCCCCGCGTGACTACCTCTCAACCTTCCTGAAAATCGGGACTATCGTCGGTCTGGCGGTAGGCATTCTGATTATGCGCCCGACGCTGACCATGCCTGCGCTAACTAAATTTGTCGATGGCACTGGCCCGGTATGGACCGGTAACCTGTTCCCGTTCCTGTTTATTACTATCGCCTGTGGCGCGGTGTCTGGCTTCCATGCGCTGATCTCTTCCGGCACTACACCGAAGATGCTGGCGAACGAAGGGCAGGCGTGTTTTATCGGCTACGGCGGGATGTTAATGGAATCCTTCGTGGCGATTATGGCGCTGGTTTCCGCCTGTATCATCGATCCAGGTGTGTACTTCGCTATGAACAGCCCGATGGCAGTGCTGGCTCCGGCAGGGACGGCGGATGTGGTTGCTTCTGCCGCGCAGGTGGTGAGTAGCTGGGGCTTTGCGATTACCCCGGATACGCTAAACCAGATTGCCAGCGAAGTGGGTGAACAGTCGATCATTTCCCGTGCGGGCGGTGCGCCGACCCTGGCGGTGGGGATGGCCTACATTCTGCACGGTGCTCTGGGCGGCATGATGGATGTGGCGTTCTGGTATCACTTCGCCATTCTGTTTGAAGCACTGTTTATTCTGACGGCGGTGGATGCAGGTACGCGTGCTGCGCGCTTTATGTTGCAGGATCTGCTGGGCGTGGTGTCTCCGGGCCTGAAACGGACCGATTCACTGCCTGCTAACCTGCTGGCAACGGCGCTGTGCGTGCTGGCGTGGGGCTACTTCCTGCATCAGGGCGTGGTCGATCCGCTGGGCGGTATTAACACCTTGTGGCCGCTGTTTGGTATTGCCAACCAGATGCTGGCAGGGATGGCGCTGATGCTCTGTGCTGTGGTGCTGTTCAAAATGAAACGTCAACGTTACGCCTGGGTGGCGCTGGTACCAACGGCCTGGCTGCTGATTTGTACCCTGACCGCTGGCTGGCAGAAAGCGTTTAGCCCGGATGCGAAAGTCGGCTTCCTGGCCATTGCTAATAAGTTCCAGGCAATGATCGACAGCGGCAATATTCCGTCGCAGTATACTGAGTCACAGCTGGCGCAACTGGTGTTCAACAACCGTCTGGATGCCGGGTTAACCATCTTCTTTATGGTGGTCGTGGTGGTTCTGGCACTGTTCTCGATTAAGACGGCACTTGCGGCATTGAAAGAGCCGAAGCCAACGGCGAAAGAAACGCCGTATGAGCCAATGCCGGAAAATGTCGAGGAGATCGTGGCGCAGGCAAAAGGCGCGCACTAAAGTCAGAGTGAGGGGGGAATGTTGGCGAATGTTGGCGAAAGTTGGCATGGTGCCGAGGGTTCCCCCTCACCCTAACCCTCTCTCCTGTGGGGCGAGGGGACTGACCGAGCGCGTTGATAGCACCCTCTCAGCAACCTGTTTACCGGAGGTTTAGATGTTTGATTCACTGGCAAAAGCCGGAAAATATTTAGGTCAGGCGGCGAAACTGATGATTGGTATGCCTGATTACGACAACTATGTCGAACATATGCGGGTTAACCATCCCGATCAAACGCCGATGACCTACGAGGAGTTTTTCCGTGAGCGGCAGGACGCTCGCTACGGTGGAAAAGGCGGCGCGCGCTGCTGCTAAATTTGTACGTCAGGCTTTAAACGATTCCACTTTTTCGAACGCTGCACGCAACGTATCCGGTGTCAGCGTGACCGGCAGGTAATGAATGGATTCCACCGGACGCAAGGTGTGGGCAATCATTTTGTCGATCTCCGCCTGATTATTGATATCCACTTCCAGCTCCGCCAGCGTAGTCGGCAGATGAAAACGCTGATACGCCCCGGTTAATTGCGCCAGCACATCATCCTGACCCAGCAAGGCGCTTTGCACCAGAATTCCGTAGGCGACTTTGGTGCCGTGGAGAAACTTCTCGGTTTGCGGCAGCACGGTCAGACCGTTATGCACGGCATGAGCTGCCGCCACACGCGTAAAACGATCGCCCAGACCACCAACCATCCCACCACCAGCAATAATGGCATCCACCACATCGCAAAATGATTGCGTTAACTGGTGATTTTGCTGATCGGCAAGCGCCTGTTCGCTACTGTTTAACAAGACGTCGCGAATGGCCTGCGCGTTATTAATCCCCAGCCGCACGGTTAACGGCAACGTTTCTGGTTGCGGGGCCAGCACCACCGCTTCATACCATTTCGCCAGCGTGTCACCGATCCCCGCCAGCAGATATTCTTGCGGCGCGTTGAGGATAATCTCCGGTTCCACCAGCACCATAAAATTGGCGTCGTCGAAAATCTCATAATGCAGCGCTTGTCCGGCATCGTTGTACCAGACAGAGAGCGGTGTCCAGGCTGCGCAGGTAGCGGCGATCGTCGGAACGGCAACAAACGGCAGACCGAGACGGCGGGCGAGGGCTTTCGCGGTGTCGAGCAGTGCGCCGCCGCCGACGCCAATCACCACGCTGCGATCGTCACCGGACTCAGCCGCCAGTTGTTGTACATCGCTTTCGCTGCAATGACCACGAAACAAAATATGCTTTGCCCCTGGCAGTTCAAACGCTGGCGGAAGTTTTGTTTGCGCCGCAGCAATGGCGCGTTCGCCGTAGATCCACACCGCGCGAGAAAGTTGTTCATCAGTGAAAAAATCGTGCAGGTGATTGAAACTTCCTGGATGTGAAAAGTAGTTAGCCGGGCCGACGACCACGCGGATAGGATTGTGAGGCATGTTGTGTTGTCCTTATTGTTTTATTTAGACATCTAAACGTCTTGATTGCCAAATACTAGCATCGTGTTATAGTGCCTTCAACACGCAACTTCATCAGGCACAATAAAAATGACAAATAACCCTCTGATTCCACAAAGCAAACTTCCACAACTTGGCACCACTATTTTCACCCAGATGAGTGCACTGGCGCAGCAACACCAGGCGATTAACCTGTCGCAAGGCTTTCCTGATTTTGATGGTCCGCGCTATTTGCAGGAACGGCTGGCGTACCACGTTGCCCAGGGGGCAAACCAATACGCACCCATGACCGGCGTGCAAGCATTACGCGAGGCGATTGCTCAGAAAACGGAACGGCTGTATGGCTATCAACCAGATGCCGACAGCGATATCACCGTAACAGCAGGGGCGACGGAAGCGCTATACGCAGCGATTACTGCATTGGTTCGCAATGGCGATGAAGTGATTTGCTTTGATCCCAGCTATGACAGTTACGCGCCCGCCATCGCGCTTTCTGGGGGAATAGTGAAGCGTATGGCACTGCAACCACCGCATTTTCGCGTGGACTGGCAGGAATTTGCCGCATTGTTAAGCGAGCGCACCCGACTGGTGATCCTCAACACCCCGCATAACCCCAGTGCCACTGTCTGGCAGCAGGCTGATTTCGCCGCTTTGTGGCAGGCGATCGGCGGGCACGAGATTTTTGTCATTAGCGATGAAGTCTACGAGCACATCAATTTTTCACAACAGGGTCATGCCAGCGTGCTGGCGCATCCGCAATTGCGTGAGCGAGCGGTGGCGGTGTCATCGTTTGGCAAGACCTATCATATGACCGGCTGGAAAGTGGGGTATTGCGTTGCACCTGCGCCCATCAGCGCCGAGATCCGCAAAGTGCATCAGTATCTGACCTTTTCGGTGAATACCCCGGCACAGTTGGCGCTTGCCGATATGCTACGTGCAGAACCTGAGCATTATCTTGCGTTACCGGACTTTTATCGCCAGAAGCGCGATATTCTGGTGAATGCCTTAAATGAAAGTCGGCTGGAGATTTTACCGTGCGAAGGTACATACTTTTTGCTGGTGGATTACAGCGCCGTATCTACGATGGATGATGTTGAGTTTTGCCAGTGGCTGACGCGGGAGCACGGCGTAGCGGCGATTCCGCTGTCGGTGTTTTGCGCCGATCCCTTCCCACATAAACTGATTCGTCTCTGTTTTGCCAAAAAGGAATCGACGTTGCTGGCAGCAGCAGAACGCCTGCGCCAGCTGTAGTTATTTAACCGTCCAGGCGCGGGAAAATTGACGGTCGGCAAACAACTCTTGCAGGCCGTTAATTTGCTTCAGGCGCAACACTTCGTCGCTGTCCATTCCCAGCTCTTTGCCAATTTTATTATCGTCCCATCCCAACTGGCTGAGTTCACGGACGATTTCTGACATGGCAGTGATTTGGTGACGTCCACGAGCGCGATTATGACGAATAGTCGCGGCGATGCGTTGATTACGCGTACCTTCCAGACAGGTCACCGGCAAATAACCTTTTAAGCGTAATTTTAACGATGATGAGCCTTTACCAATTTCATGGCGGTGAAAACCATCCACGATTTCCAGGGCATTTTTATCCGTATGCGTGACCACAATGGGTTGGGTAAAACCATCTATTTCAATGGATTTTTTCAGCAGTTTTTTTTCGGGTGGTGCCACGTTGTTTGGGTTGTAATCATTAGGCATAAGTTGGCTGTTTTTAACCCACAGAACGCAATCCACTGGCTCTTCACGAAAGGGGCTAACCTGATGGATCGCCATGCGGATTTCATTAATCGCTTTGATGCGATCATCTTCCGGCAAGCTGGCGAGAAATTGGGTTAAATCCTGCGTTAATCGTTGTTGCATAGTATCCCCCATTCCTGACGTTTTCCTTTTATCCGTTCGTTATAACGCTGATAGTTCTTCGCTTTCGTAGGACTAAATGATAATGCCCGGCACCAGTAATCGTTATTGAGTAAAACTTTGCATATTCGCCGCCAGGAGGGGATATCTTTCGCGCCAATGTCCCCTTGCTGGGTTTGTGGAACTTCGATGCCTTTTTTCTGATACCAGTGCAAATAAATGGCGATTTTATTGCGGTAATGCTCAGCTGTTTTTTCCGGCATGCTATTGAGCAGCAATAATGCATATTCTTGCCAGTCTAAATGTTCTGGCTTGAGGATTTTCCGATGACCATAAAAATGATTATCATGTCCGGCGTAAATGCCGCCACTTTTTACCCCGCTGACTCGTGCGCACATAGCAGCCCAGCGATCCGGTTCGATAACGTGATAGAGCCATAATCCTTGCCGTTGCTCCGGGCCAAAAGGTTCGCAAATTCGCATATGACGCAGAGGAACGCCTGCCTGATACATTATATTATACAGTGGGTTACAGAGCTGTTGATGGTTAGCATACCAGGTCCAGATATCAGCGACTTTCCAGTCGTAGATGGGGTAAATGTACCAGCTATGACCGCCTGGTGCGGCAGTAGTCCAGGGCTTATCATCGGCAAAACGTTGTTTATTTAAACTGGCGATGGCGACAAAACGGTTGTAGGACTCATCCGCACGGATGCCGATCATCATCGCCGCCGGACGTTTTTGCGAAAACCATTCGGCAAACTCACGCACAAATTGTTCGAAGGTCATGCCAGGCTGGTAAAAGGAGAAAAAGTCAGGATCGGTTATCGCATCTTGCGGGGGCTGACGTACCCATTCGACATCAGGTTCCCAGCACTGCCATTCGGGTTGGTATTGAGAAAGGGAATTTTGCGTCGTAAGCGGGAGCGCAACCCAGTAAAACTCTTCGATGACATCGGCGTAAAACTCACGTAATGACTGAACATAGTTAATAGTGCATGAGAACTGCGCTTCCCAGTCGATAAACAAAACGCAGATTTTTTTGCCCATTTGTCGGGCAATTTCGGCGGTCAGATGCAGCATTAATCCGGAATCTTTACCACCCGAAAAAGAAACACAGATACGGGGTAGGGTATTAAGTGTCCAGGTAATACGTTCTTTTGCAGCTTCCAGAATATTCAGTGGAAGCGGGATTTTATAAATAGACATCTAAAAACGCTCTCTGAACGTTACGGGGTGACTCGTGAGATGAATCCGCTAATTATAGGATAAACGAAGCAAGATAGAGCACATTATTTTATATTCACATAATGAATTAATTGATGCGTAATATATTATTTGTCAGTGGTAATGAATCAGAAGCTATCATTTAAACGATCTATGAATCGGGAGAAGACAAGGTTGTTCAACGAAGCCTTGTTATAGGAAATATAAAGTTTAACCGCAGGAAGAGGTTGTTCCAGTTTTATTTCTTTTAACTTCAAAAAGTCACGATGTAAATTGTACAGTTCGGTGGGCACAATGCCTAATAAGTCAGTAACAGAAATACTATTAATTATAGTCATCAAAGAAGAACTGCGAAATGAAACTTTACGGTTCATAAAACGTTCATCTATGTCCATTTGAATTTCGTCAATCCCTGCTGATTTAGATATCAACAGGGTGAATTCTTCGGCGATAATTTGTTCATAGTTACTGGTATCAGTAATACGAGGATGTTTGTTGCTACATATAAGGGAATTGCGAATAGTGTGTAACGGCATGCAGATGACAGAGCGACTAATTACTGGTTGTAGTGTAATTGCCAGGTCAGTTTTGCGTTGAACCAACAGTTCTTCGGCATTTTCAGCTGAAAGCAGTATGTCATGGCATTCTATATCGATTGAAGTATCTTGTCTAAGACAGCGGATTAGCATGTTGTTATTAGTACAAGAAATAAGCTGAGGACCGTAGATAATAAAATTTTTCTTTAGTTCAGACTTATTAACGATATTGATCGTTTGTTCAAGGCCTCTGAGATTTTTCTCAAGATGGTGATGCAGGTTTAACCCTGTTGTAGTCGGCGCGATACCTTTCCCTGAGCGAATGAATAACGGGTCATTAAATTGCGCACGTAAACGTTGTAACGACTGACTAACAGCAGAGGGCGTTATATATAATGATTCTGCCGCTTTACTAATGCTGAGATGTTGATAAATACATTCAAATATAACCAGTAAATTGAGGTCAAATTTTTTTAGATCATAAAGATTAGCCATAACATACTCCGTTGTATTGTCTCTTCCATAAATCATTCACTTGATCAATAATGTTGTTGTATTTATATGTGTTATGTTTTTCTGCTTAACTTTGGATTAAGATTTTCTAAAATAGCATAGCTGTCAGGTGGGTTACGAGCAATTCATGCTTTTTTAGGATGGTTGAAAAGCAGGAATATATTTCAACCATCCATGAATTATATTTTATTTATTCCCCATAATGATATTAAGCGTTTTCTGATCGGGCAACCCCACGGCCTGTTGCAGTGTATTTTCCTTACTCATGTAATAGATAGCTGGCGTGACATTTGCCCCCAGATCGTCCATCAGTTTCTCGTTATCGCTTAACACTTTCATTTGCTCTGTACTTACGTTTGCAGGCACGTTTAGCTTAAGCTTGCCACCAGAGGCTTCATATTCTTGCCAGGTTTTTGCGGGATCTTTGGAGGCAAGAATTGCCGCTGCTGTCGCCGGGCTTTCTGGCTTGATAACGCCAACCAACAATGTTCTTAATTGCACTTTGCCAGAATCTACCCACGGGCGAGCCTGCTGCCAGAACTGTTTACAATATGGGCAGAACGGATCGGCGAAGACGTAGACAATGACCGGCGCGTCTTTTTTACCGTCGAGGAGCCAGTGGGATTGTTCCATCCGTTGCCACATTTCGCGTCCGGCGGGTGCGTAAATTTCTTTTTCGATAAGTGTGTTACTCAGGTTTTCACCTTTCTCGTTGTACATGTAACCGGAGATAGCGTGCTTACCATCTGGAGTCAGGTAGATGGTGACGCCCATATCCTGATACTTGCCGAGATAACCTTTCATTCCTCCGGGAGCATCGAACGTTTTGATGATTGTAATGCCCTGTTTTTCAATCGCTTTTACTGGGGCAGGAAGTTCCTCTGCGAAGGCGATTGCAGGAAGCAGAGCCAGTAAAAGTATCTTTTTTAACATTAATTTGTCCTTTTCAGTCAGTGCAAAAGTCGAGTAAAAGGCATAACCTATCACTGTCATAGGTAAGAGCTTAGATCAGGTGATTGCCCTTTGTTTATGAGGGTGTTGTAATCCATGTCGTTGTTGCATTTGTAAGGGCAACACCTCAGCCTGCAGGCAGGCGCTGAAGATACCAAAGGGTAGTTCAGATTACACGGTCACCTGGAAAGGGGGCCATTTTACTTTTTATCGCCGCTGGCGGTGCAAAGTTCACAAAGTTGTCTTACGAAGGTTGTAAGGTAAAACTTATCGATTTGATAATGGAAACGCATTAGCCGAATCGGCAAAAATTGGTTACCTTACATCTCATCGAAAACACGGAGGAAGTATAGATGTCCTTGATTAACACCAAAATTAAACCTTTTAAAAACCAGGCATTCAAAAACGGCGAATTCATCGAAATCACCGAAAAAGATACCGAAGGCCGCTGGAGCGTCTTCTTCTTCTACCCGGCTGACTTTACTTTCGTATGCCCGACCGAACTGGGTGACGTTGCTGACCATTACGAAGAACTGCAGAAACTGGGCGTAGACGTATACGCAGTATCTACCGATACTCACTTCACCCACAAAGCATGGCACAGCAGCTCTGAAACCATCGCTAAAATCAAATATGCGATGATCGGCGACCCGACTGGCGCCCTGACCCGTAACTTCGACAACATGCGTGAAGATGAAGGTCTGGCTGACCGTGCGACCTTCGTTGTTGACCCGCAGGGTATCATCCAGGCAATCGAAGTTACCGCTGAAGGCATTGGCCGTGACGCGTCTGACCTGCTGCGTAAAATCAAAGCAGCACAGTACGTAGCTTCTCACCCAGGTGAAGTTTGCCCGGCTAAATGGAAAGAAGGTGAAGCAACTCTGGCTCCGTCTCTGGACCTGGTTGGTAAAATCTAAGTTCCGCAATCGCGTAATTAATCGGGTGCTGCGGCACCCGATTTTCTTCCCCGCACCATGATGCAAGCTGCATCCAGGTAGCCGCAGAGGCCGCTTGCATGATGATGTTTAAAGCCCAGGAGATAAACATGCTCGACACAAATATGAAAACTCAACTCAAGGCTTACCTTGAGAAATTGACCAAGCCTGTTGAGTTAATTGCCACGCTGGATGACAGCGCTAAATCGGCAGAAATCAAGGAACTGTTGGCTGAAATCGCAGAACTGTCAGACAAAGTCACCTTTAAAGAAGATAACAGCTTGCCGGTGCGTAAGCCGTCTTTCCTGATCACTAACCCAGGTTCCAACCAGGGGCCACGTTTTGCAGGATCCCCGCTGGGCCACGAGTTCACCTCGCTGGTACTGGCGTTGCTGTGGACCGGTGGTCATCCGTCGAAAGAAGCGCAGTCACTGCTGGAGCAGATTCGCCATATTGACGGTGATTTTGAATTCGAAACCTATTACTCGCTCTCTTGCCACAACTGCCCGGACGTGGTGCAGGCGCTGAACCTGATGAGCGTACTGAACCCGCGCATCAAGCACACTGCAATTGACGGCGGCACCTTCCAGAACGAAATCACCGATCGCAACGTGATGGGCGTTCCGGCAGTGTTCGTAAACGGGAAAGAGTTTGGTCAGGGCCGCATGACGTTGACTGAAATCGTTGCCAAAATTGATACTGGTGCGGAAAAACGTGCGGCAGAAGAGCTGAACAAGCGTGATGCTTATGACGTATTAATCGTTGGTTCCGGCCCGGCGGGTGCAGCGGCAGCAATTTACTCCGCACGTAAAGGCATCCGTACCGGTCTGATGGGCGAACGTTTTGGTGGTCAGATCCTCGATACCGTTGATATCGAAAACTACATTTCTGTACCGAAGACCGAAGGCCAGAAACTGGCAGGTGCGCTGAAAGTTCATGTTGATGAATACGACGTTGATGTGATCGACAGTCAGAGCGCGAGCAAACTGATCCCGGCAGCGGTTGAAGGCGGCCTGCATCAGATTGAAACAGCTTCTGGCGCGGTACTGAAAGCACGCAGCATTATCGTGGCGACCGGTGCAAAATGGCGCAACATGAACGTTCCTGGCGAAGATCAGTATCGCACCAAAGGCGTGACCTACTGCCCGCACTGCGACGGCCCGCTGTTTAAAGGCAAACGCGTAGCGGTTATCGGCGGCGGTAACTCCGGCGTGGAAGCGGCAATTGACCTGGCGGGTATCGTTGAGCACGTAACGCTGCTGGAATTTGCGCCAGAAATGAAAGCCGACCAGGTTCTGCAGGACAAACTGCGCAGCCTGAAAAACGTCGACATTATTCTGAATGCGCAAACCACGGAAGTGAAAGGCGACGGTAGCAAAGTCGTAGGTCTGGAATATCGCGATCGTGTCAGCGGCGATATTCACAACATCGAACTGGCCGGTATTTTCGTCCAGATTGGTCTGCTGCCGAACACCAACTGGCTGGAAGGCGCAGTCGAACGTAACCGCATGGGTGAGATTATCATTGATGCGAAATGTGAAACCAACGTCAAAGGCGTGTTCGCAGCGGGTGACTGTACGACGGTTCCTTACAAGCAGATCATCATCGCCACTGGCGAAGGTGCCAAAGCCTCTCTGAGTGCTTTTGACTACCTGATTCGCACCAAAACTGCATAAGAAGAAGTAAGATTCACCTGCAATTGCTTAGCCGCCGGGGTCAAACCTGGCGGCTTTTTTATTGCATTAAAAAGCCCTGCAGGGATGGCTCCGGGCAGGGCGGGATACTTATTCTGGCAATTAACGCACAACCAGCACCGGCAAATTGGCGTGGCGGATCACGCTCGAGGCGTTAGAACCCAACAGATGAGTTGAAATCGATGGGTTACGCGAACCAATCACTACTACATCTGCATCAAGTTCTTTCGCTAACTCGTTAACTTCATCCCGCACACTACCAAAACGGACATGTTGCTTAATGCGGGAAGGATCGATGGTGAAGTGGCTGACCATCGTTTGCAGACGTTCTTCTGCTTCATGTTGCAGATGCTCTTCAAAACGACGTACATCAGCGGCAAAACGGTGCAGGCTCAGGCTGGCTGACCCCGGTAGTACGTGAAGTAGATGAATAACTCCGTCATCCTGGGCGAGGAATTCAGCGTGGCGAACCGCTTTGTCGCTCAATTCCATTTCGAAAACATCCACTGGCATGATGATTGTTTTGTACATAAGCATTCTCTCCTTGTTTTTGCATGTATACATAACAGCACATTATTGGTTATGAATCTATGATTTGCGAGGCTGATTTGATCTGAATTTGCTATTGAGCTGGAAAATAAATAAAACCAGGCGCTACCAGCGTTGTTCAAGGTATAGCACTGCAGCAACAATAATTGCGGCTATGAATATATAAAATGCAGTGATACCGAGAGCTTCGCTCATATGAGGTTCCGCAGATGAATAACCAGTTCAGATTAGAATGCTGCGCTTAAGAGCAAAATGATAAATCTGGTTGATATTTGAGCGGAAAGAGGATGCGAGTGCATCCTCTGGGCAAAGCGAGTTATCGCTTGTGCAGATGGGATTAAAGCAGGTAATCGCCAGCAGCTTCTGGCTGGTATTCGAGTTCCAGCACTTCAAGGTGGGTTGCAACGCCGCCCGGAAGTTCCCAGTGAATGGAATCGCCAACGCGCAGCCCCAGCAGTGCGGCACCTACCGGAGCCATAACGGAAAGCTGAGTATTGCTGTCGGTCATTTTTGCCGGATACACCAGCGTGCGCACACGCACTTCGCCATCGCTAAGATTGCGGAATTTAACCCGGCTGTTCATTGTCACCACGTCGTGTGGCATCTCTTCTGGCGAACACATTTGGGCGCGATCCAACTCTGCGTTTAACGCGTCGGCGATTGGCAAACCAGCATAGGCGGGTTGCTCCAGCAGAATATCGATGCGTTCGGCATCCAGGTCGTTAATGATGATAGTTGGTCTGGACATTTTTACTCCATGTCGTCGGTACTGCGAGTGTCGCAGATAAACATACCCAAAAGAAAACCCTCACCGTCAGGCGGCGAGGGTTTAACTCACATGATGATACTGACTGTTGCTCACTCTTTGAAGTGATTTGCGTCACATTCAGGGAATTCCTCAATGTAGCGCATTATGTATAAATCTTAATCGTCATGGTTTATGGAAGACGAATTAGCGTGTTTTGTAAATCAGAGGATTAATAACCTGCTTTATCAATCACAAAGGTTTTGCCACAGTTGCCTGGGTGTGGTTGTGGCAAGAATGAGTTGGCAGAAAGCGGAGCGTTGATGGCGTCAGCTTTGATCGAGATCTGAATTTCAGTCAAATACGCAGGGTTACCCTGGCACGTTAGCTTAACTGCTTTCACGTTCTCTTTTCCCCAGCTTTTGGCAAAGGCGGCATCAAAGTCACGGCGGCTCACTGTTTTACCGTAGTTATCCGCAAGGAATTTTCCGGCTTCGCTCTCTTTAATTTCTTGATTCAGGCGTACCATCGTGCCGAAGTATGCGTCTGGATCAAAACCAAAGCAGGCACCGTGTTTGGCATATTCGTAGCGTTCCAGGCAGGAACGTCCGCCAGCTCCTGGCATGACTTCACTTAGTTTAGCTGCCGTTTCCAGCGATAACCCGGTTTCCGGAGATGAACACATTCGGCTGGCGCGCGCTTCTGGTAGATTCGGGATTGGGCGAGTAGCGCAACCGAAGCGCATCCAGCGGCGTTCATCAACACCACGGGCAGCAACCGATTTAGGCAATCCTGGCCACAGACCATGTACGGTCAGAAAATCAGCTTTGTTGGTCGTTTCGGTTTGCAGGCGACATTCATCTCGTTCGTTACGATTTCGATCGTGTTGACTCTGGCAAAATCCGGTTTGCCAGGAGAGGGCCAGGACATAGCGATCAAAATCGCCATACTGTTTTGCCTGCAACGCCACGGCGTTGGCAGAAGAGAAGGGAAGCAGAGAAACCGCGAGCAACGCGGCGTTACGCCAGAATGCTTTCATAATGGGTGTGGAACTCATACATATACTGAATACTATCTATTAAATCATAAAAAAGCCCGCCAGGTGGGCTTACCTGGCGGGCGTGATGATTTATTCAGCGTTTGGCGAACGTATTAGTTCCACATGGCGAGAATCGGCCAGCCAACCAACAGCAGCATAGAGATGTAAATCACCCCGAAGATTGCACCAAGTCGCCAGTAATCTTTTGATTTCACATAGCCACAGCCGTAAATAATCACCCCAGGACCGGTTGCATACGGCGTCAGACAGCCCATGATACCGATAGACAGCACCAGCAGAATACACAGTTGTTCCATTGGTACGCCCGGAATACCTTTACCGACGGCCAGAATAACCGGCAGCATGGTTGCGGTGTGCGCAGACAGGCTGGCAAACAGGTAGTGTGCAAAGTAGAACACCAGAACCAGTACAATCACCGTTGCGTTTGGTGAGAAGCCTTCCAGGTGTGTACTCATCGTGTTGGCGAACCAGTCGATAAAGCCAGAACGGGTCAGGCCATTCGCCATAACAACCAGCGTTGCCAGGTTGACCAGCGTGTTCCATGCGCTGTTATAGCGAGTAATGTCTTTCCACGGCACAACGTGCAGCGCCAGCATCAGCGAAACTGCCAGCAGACCTACCGCAGTAGCATTAATGACTTCACTGCCAAATACCCACAAACCTAAGCTGAGCAATACAAGGCCAATCAGCGTCCACTCTCTGCGCGTCAGTGCACCCATGGTTTTTAGTTCATCACCCGCCCAGGTTGCCACTTCTTCACTGTGTGTGATTTCCGGTTTGTACAGCACGTAGGAAAGCCACGGCGCAATGATAAGCAAGATAACCCCAACCGGCAGGAAGCAGAGGAACCACTGCAACCAGCTAATCTGGATACCGGCAATTTTGCTGACGAACTCCAGACCCAGCACGTTTGGTGCCGCACCGGTGACAAACATGGACGAACTCAGACTGGTACTAATGACCATCATCCACATCAAATAGCCGCCAATACGACGCGCGGACGGATCGTTCGGGAATGATTTAAACAGCGGCGGCAGGTTTTTAATGACCGGAAAAACCGTACCCCCGGTACGCGCGGTGTTGGACGGTGTAAACGGTGCCAGCAGAATGTCGATAATGACAATCGCATAACCCAACGTCAGCGTGCGTTTGCCCATGAATTTCACCAGGAAAAGGGCAATGCGACGACCTAACCCGGAAACTTCATACCCTAATGCAAAAATAAATGCGCCAAATACCAGCCATACCGTGGTGCTGGAAAAACCAGCCAGCCCCCATTTCAGCGCCTGTTTTTGCGCATTAAACGCTGGGTCAGCTAATTCTTTGGCATCAAAGAGCAGGTAATTACTGCCAATAACGCAAATAGTAACCGCAATAAAACTGATCGCCGTTGCCGGAATTGGCTCGAGGATCATGCCGACAATCATTGCCACAAACACTGCAAAGTAATGCCACGCCTGCGGCGGCATACCGTCAGGTACAGGGATAAGAAACATGACACCCATCACCACCAGGGGCGCCAATAATTTCCATATATTATCTTTTGCTAAAGACATACGGGTTCTCCGACAATTAATATTCCAATTTTATCAAGTGCTTAAATTATTAAATCTGTGCTAAAAACCAGGTAAGAATCAGCAGGTCGGCACTGCCGCCTGGACTGAGATTTCGTTCGATACACTCCCTGTCGAACTGCCGGAGATAATCGAGATCGGCGGGGGTTCGGATGCCCCCATTGTTTAATAGTGTTTGCGCCTCGCGCTGTAGCCAGCGCAGGCCCCCCTCGCCACCGCGCGATGCAACGTTGGTATCGCCGTTAGTAGCCATCAGTAGGAGCAAGGTATCGAGCAATGCCAGTTCAGGATCTAACCCCTGATCCAGCAGAGTGAGGTAATGCGGCAGGGCGTGATTGATCACCAGTGGATAACCCGCTTCGGCTTCACCGCGTGCGCCGGTAAGGCCAAGCTGCTGGTACAACCGTTGACCTGCCGTCAGTTGTGAATTATTGGTACGCAGTTCGCGATCGGTCAGGCCACGACAGAAACTTGCCGCCGTCGAACAAACGGTTGTTGGCGTTACCGGCTGGTTGAGCTGAAGCAAACGGCCAATTGCCGCACACAGTAGCCCTAAAGAAAAAATGCTTCCTTTATGCGTGTTTACACCCGCAGTGGCGCGGAACATATCACCTTCGCAAGCCATACCAATTGGGCGTAATCCGTTGAGTACTGCTTCCGGTGCCATTTCTGCACTACAGGCACCAAATTCAATGAAACGGGGTAACCAGCCCTGAATCGCCAGCGCGCTGCGGTGGAAATCTTCCAGCGCCATATCTTTGTGCGCACCGCAGTTAATGCGATCCACGAGGCCTGGTTTCGGTGACAGATTGACTTCAGTCAGCATGGCGCGCCAGCCCAGCAGGGCGTACTCATCGATTAATGACGTCGCAAGCTTTGTGGTTTTAGTTGACGTTGCAGGCATCGACATCGTTCAGCAGCGCCTCCATGCGGTTGAGTAAATCGGTCAGTTGATGGGTTTTTCCACGCGCGCAAACAGCTGCGCTTTGCTCGCACAACAGGCAGCGGCGAGGCGGCAGTGAATAATCGCGGCGGGAGAGAATGTCGCCTTCGGGTGTCAGGACATCGATATCCCATAACCGCCCGAGAGGATGATTATGTTCAAGCTCAATGGTGGCGAGCTTGAGGTCGCGAGCCGGGGCGGCAATGCTCAACATGCCCTCCGGCCCGCTGGCGGAAACCAGTGCAGCCTGCTCCTGAATTTGCCAGCCCTGTTTTGCGGCTAAGGCACGCAAGGCTGTCACGCCATGATTAAAAATTCGGCGTGTGACCTCGCTGTCTTTAATCGGCCCAGGCGCAACCACGGTAAAGGAGACCAGTGGAACAGGATGGCGCTTGAGCCAGGCGTGTTGCCGTGCTTGCCTTTCATCCCGGCTGACGAGCAGCTCGGGAATTGACACCGCATGGTGGCTGGCGAGTTCAGGAAGCAGGTGCATGGCTTATTCCTTCACCTGATGCACAACATCGATCACCGAGCCATCGCGGTAACGCACAACGGCAACGACGCGGTCGGTGAATTCAATCGGCTGTGGTTCACCGGTCAGCAGACGCGCACGTTCACGCAGCCACTCAATAGAAACCACTTTGATCCCCGCTTCCTGCAGACGTTCTGCCAGCTCCGGACGTGCCGGGTTAACAGCGATGCCGTGGTCTGTGACCAGAATATCGACACTGGAGCCCGGGGTGATGCAGGTCAGCACGTTATCCACCAGCGTCGGAATACGACCGCGTACCAGCGGCGCGACGATGATGGAAAGCGCAGAGGCAATCGCGGTATCGCAGTGACCACCGGAAGCACCACGCAGTACGCCGTCAGAGCCGGTCAGCACGTTAACGTTGAACTGGGTGTCAATTTCCAGCGCGCTCAGTACCACCACGTCGAGACGATCAACCGCTGCGCCTTTCGACCCCCAGTTAGCGTACTGGTTGGCGCTGATTTCGATGTGATTGGGGTTACGGGCCAGCGATTGCGCAGCATGGCTGTCAAAGCTCTGCACATCCAGCAGTTTGCGGATCAAACCTTTTTCGTGCAGATCAACCATCGTTGCGGTAATACCGCCGAGGGCGAAGTCGGCGCGAATATCGCGGCTACGCATTTTGTCTTCCAGGAAACGGGTTACCGCCAGCGAAGCGCCGCCGGTGCCGGTCTGCATGGAGAAACCTTCTTTGAAGTAGCCAGAGTTAACAATCACATCCGCAGCGCTACGGGCAATAAGCAGTTCGCGCGGGTTAGTGGTCATACGGGTAGCACCAGCGCCGATTTTTGCAGCATCGCCAACGCGATCAACTTTGACGATCAGATCAACCTGATCTTGCTCAATGCTTGCCGGATTATGCGGATAAGGCAGCAGTTCTTCGGTAAGCATCACGATCTGTTTTGCGTTGTCGGCATCAACCATTGCATAGCCGAGGGAGCCGCAGCAGGCTTTACCGGTGTAGCCGTTGGCATTACCGAATTCATCACAGGACGGGACGCCGAGGAAAGCCACATCGATATTCAGTTCGCCGCTCTGTACCAGATGCACACGTCCGCCGTGAGAGTGGATTTGCACCGGTTCCGCCAGCAGACCACGGGAGATTTCTTCCGCCAGTGGACCGCGCAGGCCAGAGGTATAAATGCGGGTAACCACGCCCCGGCGAATGTGTTCTACCAGCGGCGCATGGCAATCACTCAGGGAGCTGGAGGCCAGAGTCAGGTTTTTAAAGCCCATCTTCGCGATGACGTCCATCACCATATTGACGGTCAGGTCACCGCCACGGAAAGCGTGATGGAAGGAAACCGTCATACCGTCCTGTAAACCAGAGCGACGAATCGCTTCTTCCAGGTTGGCGCACAGTTTGCGATCGCGCGCTTTTTCAGCCTGGTAGGTTTGCTTTGGCGAGTTCTGGAAAGCGGCAAGATCGCATTCAGCGCGACGATTCCAGGCCGCTACCCGTTCTTGTCGTTGAGATTGTTCAATTTTCTGCGTCATTTTGATTGCCTTATTCTTCGCGGATGCCGGAAAGTTCTGCGCGGGAGAGCACCAGACGGGCGCGATCGATAACCGGACCGTCCACCATCTTGCCGTTCAGGGAAACCACGCCGAGGCCTTCGCGAGCGGCGGCTTCAGCGGCTTCTACGACGCGGCGGGCGTGATCCACTTCTTTCTGGGTCGGTGCGTAGAGGTTGTGCAGCAGATCAATCTGACGCGGGTTGATCAGCGATTTGCCGTCAAAGCCCAGCTGTTTGATGTGGGCGGCTTCTTGCAGGAATCCGGCTTCGTTATTAGCGTCGGAATAGACGGTATCGAACGCCTGAATACCCGCAGAGCGCGCGGCCTGCAAAATGGAACAGCGTGCGAACAGCAGTTCAGTTCCTTCCGGGGAGCGTTCTGTACGCAGGTTGCGCACATAGTCTTCTGCACCGAGGGCGATACCGATCAAACGCTCGGAAGCGTGAGCGATTTCCACTGCGCGGGTAATGCCCAGCGGAGATTCAATCGCTGCCAGCAGGCCGGTGCTGCCGGGTTCACGACCACAGGCTTTTTCGATGCGCAGGATCTCTTTTTCGATATCCAGAACATCCTGAGCGGTATCGGTTTTCGGCAGACGCACAACGTCCGCACCACCGCGAACGACGGCTTCCAGGTCGTTAACACCCCATTCGGAATCCAGCGCGTTTACACGCACAATGGTTTCAATATCGCGATACAGCGGATGTTGCAGCGCGTGGTAAACCATGCGGCGGGCGGTGTCTTTTTCACGCAATGCTACGGAGTCTTCGAGGTCAAACATCAGGGCATCAGCCGGGTAGATGAAGGAGTTGCTGACCATCGCGGCATTGGCACCAGGCACAAACAACATACTGCGGCGGGTGCGAGTTTTACGTTGTTGCAGCGAAGCGGAAATCATTGGCAATCCTCCCATGGCAGAGCCGGGATACCGCTGGCGCGTGCCAGCAGGGCTTCCAGTCGTGCACGTAAAATGCAGTCCAGTGCGCCTTTGTCATCGACATTCAGCTGTACGCCGCGCACGTTGTAGCGGGCGAGAACGTCCAGAATGGTGGTGCGAATTGCATCGCCAAACTGTTTCTCAACGCTGCTGTTGATTTGCAGGTCGATATCCTGCGTATCGAGTGGGGCGATGCGTATCATCACATCCCCAGACTCAAGGGTGCCTGCAACGGCGGGCTGGTTTATTTTCATTTTTCACCTGTTTCTCATGCGGGGGTCTTTTGACGAGCTGCCGCGTCCTGGCGGGAGTGCTCAAGCAGGTTCTGCAAATAATGCAGCGTGACTGCAGGGACCAGCGGCGCGATAGCCGTGAGATCGTTTTTCGCCAGCAGTTGACGTACCCGGGAAGCGGATATCGGCATCTCCTGGTAACGCAGCCGCTCAATTTCAACCAGTTCGATGGGCGGTGCGGAGATAGTCGGCGTTTCCAGCCAGTAGCGCATATCCTGGTTGTACTGGGCGGTAACGCGACAAAAGGGTTCAGTACCGACAAAGCGGTGAGTTACACCCAGCGCGGGAGCGAGGTACTGACGGAAAATCTTCAGATCAATTTCGGTGTAACAATGGTTAATGACGCTCTGTTCTTTAATGAAGTAGCAAGGGAACGTAGCGCGGGAGATGATGTATTCGGAGCCGCGATGCACAGTCAGGCGTGGAATATCGGCGGTGCCTTTTAACACCAGATCCAGCCGGTCTTCATAGGGAAAGCGTGAAGAATCTTCTTTAACTAAAAACAGATGCAACCAGTCGCACTGTGCTGCAGCCTGTTGAATCAGATAACGGTGACCATTCGTAAAGGGATTGGCGTTCATCACAATGCAGCCAATCTTGTTCCCTGGATGACGAAATTTTTTCAGCGATTCGGCATAGCGTTTCAGTCGCGTGGCGCTGTTTTCCATCAGCACCATCACGCCGGGTACACTGGTCAGCGTGGAAAAACCGCACTGGCGGAACAGCGCCTCGTATTCGGTTTTGGTATAAATAAACAGATGCGTGCTGTGCCGCTCATAGGCGAGGTTTATCAATTCAGTGGCTAATGTCAGCGCCAGTCCTTCACCGCGAACGGATTCACTGATAGCAACGCATTTAATAATATTTCCGGCAATTCCACCGCACGCGATAAGCTTTTCATCGCGGGTTACGGTAATAAATACTTCGACTGTGGTGTCAACGCTCAAATCATTTTCATGCAGGAATTGGGCGATTTCCGCCATTTTTTTATTTTCTGAACGTTTTACACGGGTGAAAATATCATTGCCGAACATAATAAATAGTATCCTGAAGGTGCATGTTGTTATCGATTTGCAACGAATGTTGTTCGATGTTGCAAACTGATAACCTTTTATTTTCACTTGGGAGAAAGGGGGTGATCGAGGTATATCTTTTTCTCCTTTCGCTATACATCCTAAGGAGTATTTCGGCGTGAAATTTTGATTTATTTCACATAGAGTTAGTGGTTTTTTATTTATTTAATGGTTTTAAGTTTTTTAACTAATGTAATTACGAAATGACCCGCAGGTTTAAGTGATTTAATTGATTTAATGAATAAAATTTGCCACGATCATATTTAATATATATGTATTTTGATTCAACATTTTAATTACATCCGTCAAAGAGGCTCGGGACAACCCGCAAGGAAAACAATGTTGCAGCTTAACGAGAATAAACAGTTTGCATTTTTCCAAAGACTGGCATTTCCGCTGCGTATCTTTTTGCTGATTCTGGTGTTCTCAATATTTGTCATTGCAGCCCTGGCGCAATATTTTACGGCCAGTTTTGAGGACTATTTAACGCTTCATGTGCGCGACATGGCAATGAATCAGGCAAAAATTATTGCTTCTAATGACAGTATCATCAGCGCAGTGAAAACGCGTGACTACAAGAGGCTGGCGACCATCGCTGACAAATTACAAAGAGATACTGATTTCGATTATGTGGTGATTGGCGACCGGCACTCGATTCGTCTTTACCATCCTAATCCGGAGAAAATTGGTTATCCTATGCAGTTCACCAAACCGGGCGCGCTGGAGAAAGGGGAGAGCTACTTCATCACCGGGAAAGGGTCAATTGGCATGGCGATGCGTGCCAAAACGCCAATCTTTGATGACGATGGAAAAGTCATCGGCGTGGTGTCGATTGGCTACCTGGTGAGTAAAATCGATAGCTGGCGGGCTGAGTTTTTATTACCGATGGCTGGCGTGTTTGTCGTGCTGTTAGGGATTCTGATGTTGCTATCGTGGTTCCTGGCCGCGCATATCCGTCGGCAGATGATGGGCATGGAGCCAAAGCAAATCGCACGCGTGGTCCGTCAGCAAGAGGCGCTGTTTAGTTCGGTTTATGAAGGGCTCATTGCGGTGGATCCGCATGGTTACATTACCGCCATCAATCGTAACGCAAGAAAGATGCTGGGTCTGAGTTCCCCCGGACGGCAATGGTTGGGTAAACCCATTGCTGAAGTGGTCAGGCCCGCCGATTTCTTTACCGAACAGATTGATGAAAAACGTCAGGATGTGGTGGCGAACTTTAACGGTCTGAGCGTTATTGCCAACCGGGAAGCTATTCGTTCTGGTGATGATTTGCTGGGGGCCATTATCAGCTTTCGTAGTAAAGACGAAATATCCACCCTCAATGCGCAACTGACGCAAATTAAACAATACGTCGAGAGCCTGCGCACATTGCGACACGAGCATCTCAATTGGATGTCGACGCTCAATGGTCTGTTGCAGATGAAAGAGTATGATCGCGTGCTGGCGATGGTGCAGGGGGAGTCTCAGGCCCAGCAACAGCTTATTGATAGCCTGCGCGAGGCGTTTGCCGATCGCCAGGTGGCGGGGCTGCTTTTTGGTAAAGTGCAGCGCGCCCGCGAACTGGGGCTAAAAATGGTCATCGTCCCCGGAAGTCAGCTTTCGCAACTGCCGCCAGGACTGGACAGCACCGAGTTTGCAGCCATTGTTGGCAATTTACTTGATAACGCCTTCGAAGCCAGCCTACGTAGCGATGAAGGAAACAAGATCGTTGAATTATTCCTCAGCGATGAAGGCGATGATGTGGTGATTGAAGTCGCCGATCAGGGCTGCGGCGTTCCAGAGTCTCTACGAGACAAAATATTTGAGCAGGGTGTCAGTACGCGTGCTGACGAGCCCGGCGAACATGGCATTGGGTTGTACTTGATTGCCAGCTACGTAACGCGCTGCGGTGGTGTTATCACTCTCGAAGATAATGATCCCTGCGGTACCTTATTTTCAATCTATATTCCGAAAGTGAAACCTAATGACAGCTCCATTAACCCTATTGATCGTTGAGGACGAAACGCCGCTGGCAGAGATGCATGCGGAATATATTCGTCACATTCCCGGATTCAGTCAGATATTACTGGCGGGAAACCTGGCGCAGGCCCGAATGATGATCGAGCGTTTTAAGCCGGGGCTAATCTTGCTCGATAACTATCTTCCTGACGGTAGAGGGATTAATTTACTGCATGAACTGGTGCAGGCGCATTATCCCGGCGACGTGGTGTTTACCACTGCAGCCAGCGATATGGAAACGGTGTCTGAAGCCGTACGTTGTGGTGTATTTGATTATCTCATTAAGCCCATTGCCTATGAACGGCTGGGGCAAACGCTAACCCGTTTCCGCCAGCGTAAACATATGCTGGAAAGTATTGATAGCGCCAGCCAGAAGCAAATTGATGAGATGTTTAATGCCTATGCTCGCGGTGAACCCAAAGACGAACTGCCGACCGGCATTGACCCCTTGACGCTAAACGCAGTGCGAAAACTGTTTAAAGAGCCTGGTGTGCAACATACGGCAGAAACGGTGGCGCAGGCACTGACTATCAGCCGCACCACTGCCAGACGTTATCTTGAATATTGCGCCAGCCGCCATCTGATTATTGCTGAAATTGTTCACGGCAAAGTTGGCAGACCGCAACGCATATACCACAGTGGGTGACATGATAAAGCCGGAGGAAACTTGCCTCCGGCATGACTATTTACTTGCCTGTGACCGCGGCTGCCGTTCCTGGCACCATCAGCTCTGTAGCAACGATAACAATCACCAGCCCAACAAGCACCGGCACCGAGGTGCGTTTTACGACTTCAAATGGTGAGATTTTCGCCATCCCGGCAACCGCAACGACTACGCCAGAAACGGGTGACAGGGTACGGCCGAGGTTTGACGCCTGCAGCATTGGGATAGTCAAATACGCCGGGTTAATGCCGGAAGAGTGCGCCAGTTTCGGGATCATCTCAACAAACGCATAAAACGGCGCATTGCCTGAACCGGTCGTGACTGCCGCCAGCATTGTCAGGATCACTAATACCAGCATCAGGATGATACTCGCCGAACCAAACGAGGTGGCGATAGAAATCAGACTTTGAATAAAGCCGATGGTGCTAAGCCCCTGAGCGAATACCCCAGCGGCAACCAGCAGCATCACCACGTTAGCAAACGCATCGGCCATCCCGCGATAAGCCACTTCCAGACCAGAGAAAACTTTCTGGGTATTAAAGCTGCGGATGAACTCCAGAATGGAGGCAATCAGCATACAAATCACCAGAATAGTGATGATGTGTAATTGCGGACCCCATTTGCCGTCAAAAATCAGCACTCCGATGATCGGCGTGAACGGCAAAATGGCATAAAACGCAGGAGCAGTAGTGGTGATTTCACTGACATCTAACATTTCATGAGAGATGTGCTCTTTTTTATCCAGATAACGTTGCCAGAAGAAGTGGGCGATCGCCATGCCGATAATTGCAGCAATTGAGATAGGCAGCGTCGTTTTGAAGGCGAAGTCAATCAGCGACATTTCGGAAGCCTGCGCCGCCAGCACCACATCCCCTGAAGTCGGTGCGAGAATAATCGCCGCCGGGGAGGCACAAATAGCAGCAGCTGCACCACGGCTGATACCAACGTTTACCATCACCGGAAACAGGGTTGCCATCAGCAAAACACCCAGACCGGTTGCGGAAGAGACGGCCAGAGACATCAGACAGGCGACAAAATAGGCGGCAATCATCAGCAGGTAAGGGGAGTTAATATACTGCAATGGTTTTGACGCCAGCTTGACCACCATATCATTCGCGCCGATATGGGTCATGTAAGCGGCAAAGCCACACAGCATCATAATCATCATGCCGAGGTCGCCGCCGCGGCTCATTAGCAATATTTTAACGTATTCAACGATATCCGTGGCGCTGTAGCCTGTTGAAGCCTGGCTGGACGGTAACACTTTGTGCCCCATAATGGCACTGATAATCAGCAATAACAGGCCACCGACAAATAACACGCCAGTGGCGGAATACCCTTTAATGATGTAGCGAGCTACACCCACAATAACCACAACCCCAATAAGGAGTTCAATGAATGTCAGCATAATTTTTCCTGTCTCCAGGCCCCAAAGTAAATAATAAAAAATTCCTAAAAACTAAGGAAAAAATATGCCCAATAAATTGGCGGTGAATGCTGATTAAAATCAAGAAAAACTGCCATTAAGACATTGAAGTTGCTGTTTTTATACGTAGATAACAAAACGCATATTTAGCGGTTGGCAAATATCACATAATAATGTGTGTAAATTGATGGTGGATTGATGCAAATTTGTTAATTGCAATGGTGTTAGCTGCGGCCATGCGCTCAAAAAATAATCTAATATGAGCATGGGTTGACGATATATATTATATACTTCGTTAAGATGATTGTTGTATCTCGTTAAAAAATAAAATAATTTTTCCTTGATTGCATTTTGTCATCAAAAAAGACTTGGTTTTTCTTTTTTGACTATTCCCATCGCAGAAAACGACGCATCATCTTTAATCGATGTGCGGAAATATTTAACTTAAACAAGCGGAAATAAATAGAGCAGCTATTCAGATTATTTTTTATGTTGGGGCTATTAAGGTTATGTTAATTGTAGCTTTGCTATGCTAGTAGTAGATTTTTGATAAATGTTTAATGGTCACAAATGAACGTGAGTAAATATGTCACTATATTTTTCTTTGTTTTTATTCAGTTAATCAGTGTTGGTAAAGTTTTTGCTAACGCTGATGAGTGGATGACAACGTTTAGAGAAAATATTGCACAAACCTGGCAACAGCCAGAACATTATGATTTATATATTCCTGCCATCACCTGGCATGCGCGTTTTGCCTATGACAAAGAAAAAACCGATCGCTATAACGAGCGACCGTGGGGTGGCGGTTTTGGTCAGTCGCGTTGGGACGAAAAAGGAAACTGGCATGGCCTGTATGCCATGGCATTTAAGGACTCGTGGAACAAATGGGAACCGATTGCCGGATACGGATGGGAAAGTACCTGGCGACCGCTGGCAGATGAAAATTTTCATTTAGGCCTGGGATTCACCGCTGGCGTAACGGCACGCGATAACTGGAATTACATCCCTCTCCCGGTTCTACTGCCATTGGCCTCTGTGGGGTATGGCCCCGCGACGTTTCAGATGACCTACATTCCGGGTACCTACAACAATGGCAATGTGTACTTTGCCTGGATGCGCTTTCAGTTTTGAGACAAATGAAGTTTTAGTAAATTCTTTAAAATCAACCACTAAAATAATTAACATCAAAAATAACGCGACTTTTATCACTTTTTAGTAAAGTTGCACTGGACAAAGCGTACCACAATTGGTGTACTGGTAACCGACACAGCATTTGTGTCTATTTTTCATGTAAAGGTAATTTTGATGTCTAAGATTAAAGGTAACGTTAAGTGGTTTAATGAGTCCAAAGGATTCGGTTTCATTACTCCGGAAGACGGCAGCAAAGACGTGTTCGTACACTTCTCTGCAATCCAGACTAATGGTTTTAAAACTCTTGCTGAAGGTCAGCGCGTAGAGTTCGAAATCACTAACGGTGCCAAAGGCCCTTCTGCTGCAAACGTAATCGCTCTGTAAGATACGTCAGCAAGAATTCAAAACCCGCTTAATCAGCGGGTTTTTTTTGGTCTTTAGTGTGCGGTTGAGGCCGAAAACAGCCAGAAAGCCAGTGCGGTCATGGCAAAAGACCCCAGAAGGTTGACGAAAACGTTCAGTAATGCCCAGCCAAAGCGACCCTCTTGTAACAAAAACACCACTTCTGCCGAAAATGTTGAGAAGGTTGTTAGACCGCCACAAAATCCGGTGGTGATTAATACTTTCCACACGGGATCAATGTTCGTCATCCTGCTGAACCAGGCGAATCCCATTCCTATGATGAATGCCCCAATCAGGTTGGCTGCCAGCGTCCCCAACGGAATCGCCTGATGCAGCGGGTTAAATCGCATACTTAACAGCCATCTCGCCACGCTTCCCGTACCACCGCCTATAAAAACTGCTAAAAGAAGTTGTAACACTGCAAAATCCTGCTATTTGATTTGTATGAGTGATAAGTGTAACGCCGAATAATCGCCGTTGGCGAATTTTACGACTCTGACAGGAGGAGGTGGCAATGCTGGTTGCCGCAGGACAGTTTGCTGTGACATCTGTGTGGGAAAAGAACGCTGAGATTTGTGCCTCGTTGATGGCGCAGGCGGCGGAAAACGACGTTTCGCTGTTTGTCCTGCCGGAAGCATTGTTGGCGCGTGATGATCATGATGCAGATCTATCGGTTAAATCAGCACAGCTGCTGGAAGGCGAATTCCTCGGACGTTTACGTCGAGAAAGTAAACGTAACATGATGACGACAATTCTGACGATTCATGTTCCTTCAACGCCGGGGCGCGCATGGAATATGCTGGTGGCGCTACAGGCAGGAAACATCGTCGCCCGTTATGCCAAACTTCATCTCTATGATGCATTTGCCATTCAGGAATCACGCCATGTTGATGCTGGTAATGAAATAGCTCCGTTACTGGAGGTGGAAGGGATGAAGGTCGGTCTGATGACCTGTTATGACTTACGCTTTCCAGAGCTGGCGCTGGCACAGGCATTACAGGGAGCTGAAATCCTGGTACTTCCTGCTGCCTGGGTTCGTGGGCCGCTCAAAGAGCATCACTGGTCAACGTTGCTTGCCGCTCGTGCGCTGGATACCACCTGTTATATGGTGGCGGCGGGGGAGTGCGGGAACAAAAATATCGGGCAAAGCCGGATTATAGATCCCTTTGGCGTCACCATTGCGGCAGCGTCAGAAATGCCTGCACTCATTATGGCGGAAGTGACGCCCGAACGTGTGCGTCAGGTGCGCGCGCAACTGCCCGTCTTAAACAACCGTCGCTTTGCGCCGCCGCAATTATTATGATGTTTTTTTACTCGGCGCTTGATTCACCTTGTTACAGATTGCTATTGTGTGCGCGCGTCGAATGACCGTTAATATTCTCTGGTTTTTAAGGCGCGTTCTGTTGCCGGTTATATGTCAAGAAGGTATCTATGGGTGAGATTAGTATTACCAAACTGCTGGTAGTTGCGGCGCTGGTCGTTCTGCTGTTTGGGACTAAGAAGTTACGTACGCTGGGCGGAGACCTTGGAGCGGCCATTAAAGGGTTCAAGAAGGCGATGAATGATGACGATGCTGCGGCGAAAAAAGGCGCAGACGTTGATCTTCAGGCTGAAAAGCTCTCTCATAAAGAGTGACGTGGCGAGCAGGACGCTCCCTCAATATCTTGTTCGATACAAAAAACCCGCTTCAAAAAGCGGGTTTTTTATCAGACAGATGTAAGTAATTATTACAGGATTACTTAACTTCCATCCCTTTCGCCTGCAAATCGGCGTGGTAAGACGAGCGGACAAACGGACCGCATGCAGCATGGGTAAAGCCCATCGCCAGCGCTTCGGCTTTCATTTCGTCGAACTCATCCGGGCTAACGTAACGTTGAACCGGCAGGTGATGGCGGCTTGGCTGCAAATATTGCCCCAGCGTTAACATCGTCACACCATGACGGCGCAGGTCGCGCATTACCTCAATAATTTCTTCATTGGTTTCACCCAGACCCACCATCAGACCAGACTTGGTCGGGATTTCCGGATGCGCTTCTTTAAAGCGTTCCAGCAGCTTCAGCGACCAGTTGTAATCTGCACCAGGCCGTACCTGACGGTAAATACGCGGTACGTTTTCCAGGTTATGGTTGAACACATCTGGTGGTGTGGCGGTCAGAATATCCAGAGCACGATCCATACGACCGCGGAAATCCGGCACCAGAGTTTCAATTTTGATTTGCGGGCTTTTTTCCCGAATGGCAGTAATGCAATCCGCAAAGTGTTGGGCACCGCCATCGCGCAGGTCATCACGGTCAACGGAGGTGATAACCACATAACGCAGCGCCATATCGGCAATGGTCTGCGCCAGTTTCACTGGTTCATTGGCATCCGGAGCTACCGGGCGACCGTGGGCAACGTCACAGAACGGACAACGGCGGGTACAAATAGCGCCGAGGATCATAAAAGTTGCTGTGCCGTGGTTGAAGCATTCCGCCAGGTTAGGGCAGGAGGCTTCCTCGCAGACAGAATGCAGGCCATTTTTGCGCATTGCGGCTTTGATGCCCTGGATACGTGTAGAGTCCGCTGGAAGCTTGATTTTCATCCATTCCGGCTTGCGCAGCAGGGCTTCGCGCTCTGTTGCCACGTTTTTAACCGGGATAAGGGCCATCTTATCGGCATCGCGGTATTTAACACCGCGTTCCATCACAATGGGTTTACTCATAGCGTGCGTGTTCCAGTTGCGAATTACGAAGGAAAGCGTTTCAATTCAATAGATTGTTGTAATTATCAACTATTTTTGAATTAACGACTGGCAGTATATCATTGAAACGGACCTGAAAGCAGCCAAAGCGGTCGCGAAAATGTAAAATTGTTGTTGGATTGTGCCATTTTTTCGTTCTTCGCTGTGATCTGGCTGTAACAATACTTTTTCAAAATGCATTCCGGATAACATCTATTACCCCGTGCAGGATGGGATCACGCAGGCTGAATTTGTTGTAGTGGATAGAGAAATCTATTTGCTCCTCATTTAAGGACGGAAAAGGCAGTTTTTCTAGCGGCCAACAACGGCTAAACAGGTTATAAAAACGGCTGGGAATAATCGCTAACATGTCACTGTTGGCAACCAGTGCAGCGATTGTCAAAATGTTGTAGCTGGTGAAACTGATTTGCCGGTCCGGAAACATCTCTTGAACTCTCTGCCGCAGACCGCTGAAATTTTGCCCTTCCGGTAACAGGAGTATATGCGCAGCGTTGTCGATAGTCTCTCTGTCATCTTCTAAAGAGAGTAGTGGATTTCCCTCACGGCAAATTAACACCATATTGTCGGTGAACAGAACATGATGTTGCACCGTACGATTGGTGCAAAACATGTTATCGATGATGAGATCGGTTTGAAACTGACTGAGTTGGTTTTCCGCGTCGCTGATGGGGGGGTTGCGCAGTAAAAGCTGCGGATAGTGAGATTTAATCGCCCGATAGATGACAGGAAGGACCAGGGCTCCGACCGAGGGGGTGGTCGCAATAGTTATCGTTCGTTGCTTATCATAGCTTCCTTCGATATCCAGCGCGCCAAGAATGGACTCAAGGCCCTGACTGATATACTCATGTAGATGCATCGCAAATGCGGTAGGAGTGACACCCTGACCTTTGCGAATAAACAATGGGTCAGGGAATATAACGCGCAGTTTCTGAATAGACTGACTGATTGCCGAGGGTGTCAGATTAAGCACTTTCGCTGCATTAACGATCCCTTTATGTACATATACAGCTTCAAAAATAGTCAGAAGGTTAAGATCAATATTTCGTAAGGTTGTAAATATTTGTGGTTTACCTTCTGACGACTTTCTGCTTAAACAGGTTTCAATTTGATTATTACTATCCACGCACTTACTCCAATTTTATTCATGGAAAAATAATATTAAAAAAAATTACAATAATCTTATGTCTAATTGGAACGGAACGCTTTTGCTCACCATAATCAACTATTTCAATAAGTTAATCAATGGGGTGAGTTACGGAGCAAGGCGTAGCATCGCATTTCTGCAAGTGATAAAGAAAATATACAAACGCGAAGGAGATGTAAAGCATTAGCAGGTATTATGAGTAATGACCCAGTGTAAATTGGGCCATTGATGTATGCAATTAAGCGGTAATATATTCGAAGTCAGGATTGTTTAGTAGCGCTAAAATATTTTCCAGTAAACGCGGTGCAATATTATTAGTCGTCGCTTCGGGTTTCCATTGTGATATTTTAGCCATTTCCATTCCGGCATACCCACAAGGATTAATACGTAAAAATGGTGAAAGATCCATATTGACGTTTAATGCCAGACCGTGGAATGAACAACCGCGTCGAATACGTAAACCCAGTGAGCAAATTTTCTTTTCCCCGACATAGACACCAGGCGCGTCAGCCCGAGGATGCGCTTCTATACCCAGTTCAGCCAGGGTATTCACCACTGTTTGCTCAAGCAAGGTCACCAGTTCACGCACACCGAGTTTACGGCGTTTCAGGTTAAGCAACACATACATCACCTGTTGCCCCGGCCCGTGATAAGTCACCTGCCCACCGCGATCGCTCTGAATCACCGGAATATCACCCGGCATTAAAATGTGCTCCGCTTTTCCTGCCTGCCCTTGGGTAAATACCGGATAGTGCTCGACCAGCCAGATTTCATCAAGGGTACTTTCATCGCGGGTATCGGTGAATTCATGCATAGCCTGGGAGATTGGCTCGTAAGGCTGAAGACCGAGCTGGCGGACAAGAATTTTATCCTGATACAAAACGGCATCTCCGTGGAGAATGAGTAAAAGTGGGGGAAAAGTATATCACAGCGAGGAGAGGGGAGTTACCCGACCAGGAGCCGGGTAACGGAGAAGCGAGTTACAGAACCATGCGGACAATATCGATTTTGCCCAGTTCTTCATACAGTGTTTCAACCTGCTCGATATGAGTCGCGTTGATAGTGATAGATACCGAGTGGTAGTTGCCTTTGCTGCTTGGTTTTACCGTTGGGGTGTAGTCACCTGGCGCATGGCGCTGTACCACTTCAACCACCTGATCAACCAGCTCAGGTAACGCCTGCCCCATAACTTTGTAAGTAAAAGGAGTAGGGAATTCAAGCAGTTCGTTAAGTTTGGTTTTCATGTCAGCTCCGGCGTAACGTAATTAAATAGCAACTCCCGCCAGAAGGCGGGAGTTTTTTACTGATGCTTAGTATATGGGGACGGAAATTACACTTTCAAGTGTTCGATTTTTAACCAAACCAGTGATGGAACATTAATTTAATGTAATCAATGATTTTGCCGAAGAAGTTGCCTTCCGGGATTTCTTGCAGCACAACCAGCGGGCGTTGTTCGATCGTTTTGCCATCAAGCTGGAAGTTGATAGTACCGACGACCTGATTCTTTTGCAGCGGCGCATGCAATTCACTACTGTTCAGCACATAGCTGGCTTTCAGATCTTTCATGCGGCCACGCGGAATGGTCAGATATACGTCTTTATCAACACCTAACGAAGCGCGATCAGAATCACCAAACCAAACCGGTTCAGAGGCGAACTCTTTACCTACTTTCAGTGGGTTAACGGTTTCGAAGAAACGGAAGCCCCAGGTTAGCAGTTTTTTACTTTCGGCTTCACGGCCTTTAAAAGTACGTCCGCCCATCACCGCAGAGATCAAGCGCATCTGGCCTTCAGTCGCAGAAGCAACAAGGTTGTAACCTGCTTTGTCAGTGTGTCCGGTTTTGATGCCGTCGACATTCAGGCTGTTATCCCATAACAGGCCGTTACGGTTCAGCTGGCGAATACCGTTAAACGTAAATTCTTTTTCTTTATAGATCGAGTATTCATTCGGTACGTCACGGATCAACGCCTGGCCGATCAGCGCCATATCTCGCGCGGAGCTGTACTGACCATCAGCATCCAGACCATGTACCGTCTGGAAATGGGTATTTTTCAGGCCCAGGGCGTTAACGTAGCTGTTCATCAAGCCAACAAAAGCGTCCTGGCTACCAGCGGCAAAATCGGCCATGGCGACACAAGCATCGTTACCCGATTGCAGGTTAATACCGCGGATTAGCTGAGAAACCGGAACCTGCATGCCCGGTTTGAGGAACATCAGTGAAGAACCTTTAAACACCGGGTTACCGGTGGCCCATGCGTCGTTGCCGATAGTGACTAAATCAGTTTCTTTAAATTTACCGGCTTTCATTGCCTGGCCGATAACGTAACTGGTCATCATTTTGGTCAGGCTGGCAGGATCGCGGCGGACATCTGCGTTCTGTTCGGCGAGCACTTTGCCGGAGTTATAGTCAATCAGGATGTAGGACTCCGCATCGATCTGCGGTACACCCGGGATCATAGTTTTGATATTCAGGTCATCGGCATGTGCAGCAGAGATAAAGGCTGTGCAAAGAGCCGTGGTGAGCGCCAGGCGCTTCATGATACGAGCGGAAAAAATGGTATTCATGGTCTGAACTACGACATCCGTGATGGAATTAAAAAAAGTGCCCTACTATAGCAAATGCACTACCGGCAGGCATCTGACTTTCCGCGTGACTTTGTTAACGTCATTTACAGAAATTGACACATCAGATGCCTGCTTTACGCTACTGCGCGGTGGTAATAAATGACTGTAATTGGGCTTCGGTTTGCAAACGTTGCTGCAAGGTACTGGCTTCGGCTTTGCTGGCGAATGGGCCAAGCTGGATCCGCCAGACCGCGCCATTTTGAGTTACGCGACCGGGGACGCCGAACTTCTGTCCCAGTTGCTGTTGGTACTGTTGCGCACGAGCCTGATCGCTAACGGCCCCGACTTGCACCATAAAGTTGCCGCTGGCGCTTTGCGAGGCGGCTTGCGGTGTCACCATTGCAGGTGAGGTTGCAGGCGTTGTCGACGGAGCTGTAACAACGGGCTGTGGCGCAGGCGTCGGTTCGCTGCCTTCCAGTACACCAGGCGCTAAGGTCGTTGGTGCGCCGAGGAAACCGCTGCTGGTTACCGGCGCGCCAGTCGGATCTTCGCTTTTTAGCGTCGAATTACTGACCGGAAGAATGTCACCCTGCGGGCCAGACACTGAACTTGTTCCCGCGCCGCCGCTTAAATCGGGAGGTGCAGGCAGGGCGTAAGTCTGTTTAGCAACTGTGGTACAGGCCATACCAGGACCAGAAAGCGAACCATCCTGGGCGACAATAATCGGATCGATACGAACTTTGGTGTTGTTTGACGTGTTAAGACGGTCAGCTGCCGCGCGAGAAAGCGAAATAACGCGGTCGTTGCCGTAAGGACCGCGATCATTAATGCGCACCACGATCATTCGCCCGTTAGCCAGGTTAGTGATTCTGGCGTAGCTGGGGATCGGAAGCGTTGGATGGGCCGCCGTCAACTGTGTCGGATCGAAAGCTTCGCCAGAGGCCGTCAGGTTACTGCCGGGTTCGGCATCATAGATTGCCGCCAGTCCCGCCTGGCTAAATCGAGACGGATCCTGCACGATTTTGTAGCTTTTACCGTCGCGCTGGTAATCCTGATTTGCCGTCGCGTTCAGTGGTTCGAAACGCGGGTCCGCCCCGCTAATTTCAACTATGGGGCCGTTACATACCGCAGGCTGCGGTACACTTACCGTCTGTTGCTGACCATCATCGCTTGTACATGCCGCGAGCATTCCTGCCGCGATGCAGATCCCGAGCCACTGCTTACGCATTGCGCACCTCTTACACGCTTTTCGACAACATTTTCCTGTGGGTGTGGATTGACATTACAATCCCGAACCCAGCCATCAGCACAATTAGCGCCGATCCTCCATAACTGACCAGTGGGAGCGGAACCCCTACAACCGGCAGAATACCGCTTACCATACCAATATTTACGAAGACATAAACGAATAATATCAGCATTAAGCCGCCAGCCATGACGCGACCAAAGGTGGTTTGCGCTCTGGCGGCTATCCACAGCCCGCGCATGATCAGCAGAATGTAAAGAGCGAGCAGAATCAAAATGCCCACTAATCCCAGCTCTTCCGCCAGTACCGCGAAGATAAAGTCGGTATGGCGTTCGGGGAGAAATTCAAGCTGTGACTGAGTACCGTGCAGCCAGCCTTTGCCGCGTAATCCGCCGGAGCCAATAGCAATTTTAGATTGAATAATATGATAGCCCGCGCCGAGTGGGTCTGATTCCGGGTCCAGGAGCATCATTACGCGCTGGCGCTGGTAATCATGCATCAGGAAGAACCACAGAATCGGAATGAACGCCGCTACCAGCACTACTGCGACGCCAATCAGACGCCAGCTAAGGCCAGAGAGGAACAGTACAAACAGGCCGGAAAGCGCAACGAGGATTGATGTTCCCAGGTCAGGCTGTGCAGCCACCAGCAGCGTGGGCATAAATATCAGTACCAGCGCGATAGCTGTATTCTTCAATGAAGGTGGGCAAACGTCGCGGTTGATAAAGCGTGCAACCATCAACGGTACGGCTATCTTGGCAATTTCCGACGGTTGAAAACGAACAATACCGAGGTCCAGCCAGCGTTGAGCGCCTTTAGAGATGGCACCGAAAGCATCTACCGCCACCAGCAAAATAATACAGATGATATAGAGATAGGGGGCCCAGCCTTCATAAACGCGTGGAGGAATTTGCGCCATCACCACCATGATGACCAGACCCATCGCGATTTGGCCGATTTTACGCTCCATCATGCCAATATCCTGACCGCTGGCGCTCCAGATAACCAGGGCGCTGTAAACCAGCAATGCCAGTAAAATCAGCAGCATTGTGGGATCGAGATGGACTTTATCCCAGAATGTTTTTTTATTCGGATTATCCGTCATGATTAATGGTCCTCCGCTGCGGCAACCGCTGGATTTTCCGCAGGCAGATCGGTGTTGTTATCACCCAGCATAATGTGGTCGAGGATCTGGCGCATCAGCGTACCAACCGCCGGACCCGCACCGCCGTTCTCCAGAATCATGGCGACAGCGACTTGCGGATTGTTGTATGGCGCAAAGGCGGTCATCAGTTTGTGGTCACGTAAACGCTCGGCAATTTTGTGCGCATTATAGGTTTCGTTCGCTTTCAGACCGAAGACCTGAGCGGTACCGGATTTCGCCGCAATTTTGTACGGTGCGCTGGCAAAATATTTATGCGCCGTACCGTTAGGGCGGTTAGCAACACCGTACATACCGTCTTTCGCCAGCTCCCAGTAACCGGAATGAATATCGCCGACGGGCGGTTCATGCGGTTGTACCCATGGCACCTGTTTGCCGTCTTCGGCGGTGCTCATCAGCAAATGCGGAACCTTCACGATACCGTCATTAATCAGGATCATCAGTGCCTTACTCATCTGGATAGGGGTCGCCGTCCAGTAACCCTGACCGATACCAACCGGAATGGTGTCACCCTGATACCACGGTTTTTTAAAGCGTTTCTGTTTCCATTCGCGGGTAGGCATATTGCCGGAACGTTCTTCCGCCAGGTCGATACCGGTGTAATGACCATAACCGAATTTACCCATCCATTCGGAGAGGCGATCGATTCCCATATCGTAGGCCACCTGATAGAAGAAGGTATCCGCAGATTCTTCCAGCGATCTTGTGACATTCAGACGCCCGTGGCCCCATTTTTTCCAGTCACGATAACGTTTTTCCGAACCTGGCAGTTGCCACCAGCCTGGGTCAAACAGCGTCGTATTGCGCGTGATCACTCCGGCGCTCAATGCCGAAACCGCCACATAGGGTTTAACTGTAGACGCGGGAGGATAAACCCCCTGTGTGGCGCGGTTCACCAGCGGTGTATTCGGGTCGTTCAGCAAGGCGGAATAATCTTTGCTGGAGATACCGTCAACAAACAGGTTTGGGTCATAACTAGGCGTGGAAACCAGCGCCAGCACCCCACCTGTACGCGGATCGGTGACTACCACAGCTGCGCGGCTACCCGCCAGCAGCGTTTCAATATATTGCTGGAGTTTGAGATCCAGCGTCAGGTAAATATCGTGTCCGGCTTGCGGTGGCACTTCTTTTAACTGGCGGATAACACGCCCACGGTTGTTAACTTCAACCTCTTCATAACCGGTCTGACCGTGCAGCACGTCTTCATAGTAACGCTCAATGCCCAGCTTACCGATATCATGCGTTGCCGCATAGTTGGCCAGTTTGCCGTCATTATTCAGGCGTTCGACGTCTTTATCGTTGATTTTCGACACATAGCCGATGACGTGGGTCAACGCCGAACCGTAAGGATAGTAACGACGTTTATAGCCTTTAACTTCAACACCCGGAAAACGGTACTGATTGACGGCAAAGCGCGCCACTTGTACTTCGGTCAGGTTAGTTTTCACCGGAATGGAGGTGAAACGGTGTGAACGTGCGCGCTCTTTTCGGAATGCAGCAATATCGTCATCGGTCAGATCAACCACGCTGCGCAAAGCGTCCAGCGTTTGCTGCACGTTATCGACTTTCTCCGGCATCATTTCTATCTGGTAGATAGTGCGGTTGAGAGCCAGAGGGATACCGTTACGGTCGTAGATAATGCCGCGGCTGGGTGCGATAGGCACCAGCTTAATGCGGTTTTCATTAGAGCGGGTCTGGTAGTCGGTAAAGCGAACAATTTGCAGATTATACAGGTTGGCGATAAGCACGCCGGTCAGCAGCAAAATCCCCAAAAAGGCGACCAGCGCCCGGCGCACAAACAGCGCGGACTCTGCCGTATAGTCGCGAAAAGAGTTCTGTAGTTTCATCCGCTGCGTTTTCTACTCAAAGCTCACTTATCACTCACGGTGATAAGGATGGTTGGTGGTGATGCTCCACGCCCGGTACAGGCTCTCTGCGACCAGCACGCGAACCAGCGGATGGGGAAGGGTAAGTGCCGACAGCGACCAGCTCTGCTCCGCCGCCGCTTTACAGGCAGGCGACAACCCTTCAGGCCCGCCAATCAGTAGACTGACGTCGCGACCATCCAGCTTCCAGCGTTCCAGCTCAGCGGCTAACTGCGGCGTATCCCAGGGCTTGCCTGGAATATCGAGGGTGACAATGCGGTTTTTGCCTGCGGCCGCCAACATCTGCTCACCCTCTTTGTCGAGTATGCGCTTGATGTCCGCATTCTTGCCGCGTTTTCCGGCCGGAATTTCAATCAGCTCGAAGGGCATATCTTTCGGAAAACGACGCAGGTACTCGGTAAAACCGGTTTGTACCCAGTCCGGCATTTTCGTTCCCACGGCGACAAGTTGCAGCTTCACGCATTAACTCCAGAGTTTTTCCAGTTCATACAGGCGACGGCTCTCTTCCTGCATGACATGGACAATCACATCGCCCAAATCCACGACAATCCAGTCGGCGCTGTTTTCACCTTCTACGCCGAGCGGTAACAGGCCCGCTGCGCGAGACTCCTGCACAACGTGATCAGCAATGGACATAACATGGCGGCTGGACGTACCCGTACAGATGATCATGCAGTCGGTGATGCTGGATTTGCCCTGAACGTCTAAGGCGATGATGTCCTGACCTTTAAGGTCATCAATTTTGTCGATAACAAAATCCTGGAGTGCTTTACCCTGCAAGTTTTCCCCCTGGGTGAATCAAATAGATAAAAATGGTCTGTCAGTATACCTGAACCAGAGGCGATTTCGGGACAATTGTCGCCGAATCGGCTTTCGAAAGTGGGCTATCATCCCACCCCGCGCCGCAGATTGCATCGCCATTTTTGTAAAACAATTTCTACAAAGTCGTGTCTGGCGAAAAAAGTCTGGCTGCGGAGAATATCAGCCTGCCCGGGGCTGTCAATGGTCGTTGCTGGTTACCCGTAAAAAAACAGAAAAGTCATGTATTCTCGATCCCGATGGCACGGCTATTGAGGACGCGTAGCGTCGCGAATTTTTGGTTGATATCAATGGCGCTCCAACACCCTTGATCAACGCGAAAATGCCACATAGCCTCGGCAGGCATGCCAATTAAACGAGCGATTAACAGACTCAGTACACCCTGATGGCTGACGACTAAAATATTCTGATAGTGCTGAAATTCACTAAGCCTTGCGATAAACCGTTCCACACGTTGTGAAAATGCCTGAAATCCTTCACCGTTCGTGGGGATAGCATGCTGCCAGTCATTGCACCACGCGCTATAGTTTTCGGCATCTTCTTGCATGAGGTCGCGATGATGTCGCATCTCCCAGTCGCCAAAAAACATTTCGTTGAGTTCAGGGATGATTTGCACGGGGAGCTGGCGATCACTGAGAACCCGTCGCGCGGTATGCTGTGCCCGTTCCAGTTCACTGCATAAAACCAGGTCAAAGGAAACATCATGTAGCAGCGTATGCAGATTTTGCGCTTGCTCAATACCGCGTGCGGTCAGGGGGGTGGGCGCATGACCGCTGTACAGACCATCGACATTCGCTTGCGTTTCACCATGACGAATTAACCACAGTCGCATCATGCCCTCCGTAACGACAGGTATCAGCGATACAAGCCTTGTTGGTTAATGTAAGTCAGTACCGGTTCCGGTAATAAATCCTCACACGATTCACCGTTTTGCAAACGTTCGCGGATGATGGTCGCCGAGATGTTAAACCACGGCGTTTCAGCCAGATAAATTTTACCGGCAGGCTGAAGGTGAAGATCTTCCGGGTTATGTGTCAAATGATCTTCCAGCCATTGCTGGTATTGCGGTTGCGCCATTTCAAGTGGGTAACCTGGACGCCGACAGACGATCAAATGTGCATTGTCGAGTATCGTTTCGTATTCGTACCAGGTCGGAAAGGTCAGCAATGAATCCTGACCAATAATAAACGCCAGCGGCACGTCCGGTCCTTGTTCCTGCCGCCACTCTTTCAGTGTTTGCGCAGTGTAAGAGGGGGCATTGCGCTTTAGCTCGCGTTCATCAAGAGTAAACAGTGGCTTGTCGGCAATCGCCAGTTCAAGCATGTGTTTACGCTGCACGCTGTTCGCTTCCGGCTGGGGACGATGCGGAGGAACATTATTAGGGATGATTGTGACCCGCGTCAGACCAATCAAATTCGCCAGCGTTTCCACGGGTTTAAGATGACCATAGTGCACCGGATCAAAGGTGCCGCCAAACAGAGCCTGTAAAGATTTCATATCAACCGTCGATAAATACGTCCGCCAGGGGTTTATGGCACAACAGAAGAGATAACCCTTCCAGCTCTGCCCACACTGACTGACCGTAATCTTGTTTGAGGGTGAGTTCCGTTCGTGTCAGGAGTTGCACGGCCTGACGTAACTGCGGCTGGCTTAAGCGATTTAACGCCTCGCCCATCATGCCCCGGCGGTTCTGCCATACCCGATGCTTATCAAACAACGCACGCAGTGGCGTATGGGCAGACTGGCGTTTCAGGTTAACCAGTAACAACAGTTCACGTTGTAATGTGCGCAACAAAATAACCGGTTCGCTGCCTTCCAGACGCAGTTGCTGAAGAATATGCAACGCGCGCTTACTTTTTCCCATCAACAAAGCATCAACCCAATGAAAAGGGGTGAAATGCGCGGCATCATTCACCGCCTGTTCAACGCGAGGTAATGTCAGTTTGCCGTCTGGCCAGAGCAGCGATAAACGCTCCAGTGCCTGAGCCAGCGCCAGCAGGTTACCTTCATAACAGTAGCAGAGCACTTGGTTTGCAGCGTCATCCAGTTCTAAGTTGAGCTGTTTTGCACGCGCAGCAACCCAGTGGGGAAGCTGAGCCTGCTCCGGCGTCTGACAGGTCACCTGCACGCTGCGATTCGCAAGAGCAGTAAACCAGGCAGCATTTTCTTGCGCTTTGCTTAATTTACTACCGCGGACGATCAACAGCAGATCGTCATGCAGAAGTCCGGTGAGTGTGAGAAGTTGTTCATTGATCGCCGCATTCGGTCCGTTTTCGGGTAACAACAGCAATAGCGTTTGTCGACTGGCAAACAGACTCATAGCCTGGCATAACGAAAAGATCGCATTCCAGTCAGTGTTGGGATCAATGGAAAAAGTGTGGTGTTCTTCGAATCCTTGTGCCGCAGCTACCTGACGAACAGCGTCCTGGCTTTCCTGCAATAACAGAGGGTCGTTACCAAGTAAAAGATACGCCGCGCGCAGCCCTTCATGGAGCTGCGCGCGGAGTTGTTCCGGGTACAACCGAATCATCAGTTACCCAGCGTGGTAGAGACGCGTGCAGGCGTTGCCGGAGTATCCGTTGTGGTCGACGTCTGTTCTTCGTCGGAACGAATATCCGCAGCACGGATGCTTGGCAGCTTACGAATCAGCTGTTCGGCAGCACGGTCGTACATCTCTTTAATGATCATTTCCTGCTCGTTATCTTTCGCTAACGCCATTTGCGGGTTATCGAAGAACGAACGGAAGACTTTGGCGCTAATCGGGTAGATATCTCGTCCAGGAATCAATACCGACGCGCTAACAGTCATCACCATCTGATATTCCGCAGTTTGACCATTACGGAAAACCGACGCGGTATCCTGCGAGATTGATACAGCACCCAAACGCAGGGATGGAACGTCCTTACGCGTGGTTTCTTTATCAAGCAACTCGACACCATTCAGACGTAACTGGTTACGCACCGCACGGCTTAATGGCCCGTTCGGATCGCCTGAGTCCAGGATCATGACCTTCATAGTGGAAGGAACCTGCGTGGTATCACGCAGATGCCAGCCACACCCGGCGGTGATTAACACCGCCAGAGATAACAACAATGTTGCCAGATATCGCACGCTTCCTCCCGCGCTTAGCCAACGACCAGATTGAGGAGTTTACCTGGTACGTAAATCACTTTACGCACAGTAACGCCATCGAGATATTTTGCTACCAGATGTTCCTGGCCAGCACGTTCGCGAACCTGTTCTTCCGTTGCGTCCACCGGAACGGTGATTTTTGCACGGACTTTACCGTTAACCTGCACCACGACCAGCGTGGAGTCTTCCACCATCGCTTTTTCGTCAGCAACCGGCCACGGTGCGTTGTCGATATCGCCTTCGCCTTTCAGTTCCTGCCACAGCGTGAAGCAGATGTGTGGGGTGAACGGGTTAAGCATACGGATTACCGCCAGCAGTGCTTCCTGCATCAGAGCGCGATCCTGCTCGCCATCGGTCGGTGCTTTCGCCAGTTTGTTCATCAGCTCCATAATCGCCGCAATAGCGGTGTTGAAGGTCTGACGACGGCCGATATCATCGGTCACTTTAGCGATAGTTTTATGCACATCGCGACGCAGCGCTTTATGATCTTCAGTCAGCGCATCAACGTTCAGTGCCGCAACATCACCTTTTGCTGTGTGCTCGTACACCAGTTTCCAGACACGTTTCAGGAAGCGGTTAGCCCCTTCCACGCCGGATTCCTGCCATTCGAGAGTCATATCTGCCGGAGAAGCAAACATCATAAACAGACGAACGGTGTCCGCGCCGTAACGTTCAACCATCACCTGCGGGTCGATACCGTTGTTCTTCGACTTGGACATTTTGCTCATGCCGGTATAAACCAGTTCATGACCTGCCGCGTCTTTCGCTTTCACGATACGGCCTTTCTCGTCACGTTCAACGATAGCATCAACCGGGGAAACCCAGTTACGTTCGCCGTTTTCACCAACATAGTAGAAGGCATCTGCCAGCACCATACCCTGACACAGCAACTGTTTCGCTGGTTCGTCAGAGTTCACCATGCCTGCATCACGCATCAGTTTGTGGAAGAAGCGGAAGTAGAGCAGGTGCATAATGGCGTGTTCGATACCACCAATGTAGATATCCACCGGCAGCCAGTAGTTAGCCGCTTTGGAATCCAGCATACCTTCTTTGTACTCCGGGCAAGTGTAGCGCGCATAGTACCAGGAGGACTCCATAAAGGTGTCGAAAGTGTCGGTTTCACGCAGCGCTGGCATACCGTTAACGGTAGTTTTTGCCCACTCCGGATCTGCTTTAATCGGGCTGGTAATACCGTCCATCACCACATCTTCCGGCAGGATCACCGGCAGCTGGTCGTCCGGGGTCGGCATCACAGTGCCGTCTTCCAGCGTTACCATCGGAATTGGCGCGCCCCAGTAACGTTGACGGGAAACACCCCAGTCGCGCAGGCGGTAGTTCACTTTACGCTCGCCAACGCCCATCGCAGTCAGTTTATCGGCGATAGCGTTGAAGGCCGCTTCATGGTCAAGACCGTTGAACTCGCCAGAGTTGAACAGCACGCCTTTTTCAGTCAGGGCTTGCTGAGAAAGATCTGGCTCAGAGCCGTCAGCTGCCAGGATAACCGGTTTGATATTCAGGCCGTATTTAGAGGCAAACTCGTAGTCGCGCTGGTCGTGACCCGGAACCGCCATAACTGCGCCCGTGCCGTACTCCATCAATACGAAGTTTGCTGCCCAAACGGGAATTTCTTCGCCCGTTAATGGGTGAACCGCTTTAAAGCCAGTATCGACGCCTTTTTTCTCCATCGTTGCCATTTCAGCTTCGGCAACTTTGGTGTTACGGCATTCGTCAATAAAGGCCGCCAGTTCAGGATTATTTTCCGCCGCTTTCTGCGCCAGCGGATGACCCGCCGCTACCGCCAGGTAGGTACAACCCATAAAGGTGTCCGGACGGGTAGTGTAAACGGTCAGCGTGTTGTCATAGTCGTTAACGTTGAAGGTGATTTCCACGCCTTCGGAACGACCGATCCAGTTACGCTGCATGGTTTTAACGGTGTCTGGCCAGTGATCCAGTTTATCCAGATCGTTAAGCAGCTCGTCAGCGTAAGCGGTGATTTTGATAAACCACTGCGGGATCTCTTTACGTTCAACTTTGGTATCGCAGCGCCAGCAGCAGCCGTCGATAACTTGTTCGTTCGCCAGTACGGTCTGGTCGTTCGGGCACCAGTTGACCGCAGAAGTCTTTTTATATACCAGGCCTTTTTTATACAGCTCGGTGAAGAATTTCTGTTCCCAACGGTAGTATTCCGGCGTACAGGTTGCCAGCTCGCGGCTCCAGTCATAACCAAAGCCCAGCATTTTGAGCTGGTTTTTCATGTATGCGATGTTGTCGTACGTCCACGGTGCCGGAGCGGTGTTGTTTTTTACCGCCGCGCCTTCCGCAGGCAGACCAAACGCGTCCCAGCCGATCGGCTGCAGGACGTTTTTGCCCAGCATACGCTGGTAGCGGGCGATCACGTCACCGATGGTGTAGTTACGTACGTGGCCCATGTGTAGTCGACCAGAAGGATAGGGAAGCATAGACAGGCAGTAATACTTCTCTTTGCTCTCGTCTTCGGTTACTTCAAATGTGCGCTTCTCATCCCAATGAAGCTGTACTTTGGATTCTATCTCTTCCGGGCGGTATTGCTCTTGCATGGCAGCCAGTGGTCCTGTTTTCAATACGGCTACAAAAGTAGCGTTAGAGGTGGTTTTTCAGATCCGCATAGCATAGCCCAAACGTCCGCGTCAAAACAGCCTTTCGCGCATTCGACGTTGAAATGATGCCCGGATTATTCATACATTAATTTACAGAGTTTGTGGGCGTATTAGCAAAGCAAGGAACAAAGAACGTCTATTATTATAGTCAGTTAACGACCCGGGAGATGAAACGATGAACAAGGTTGCTCAATATTACCGTGAACTGGTCGCGTCACTGAGCGAACGTCTGCGCAATGGCGAACGTGATATCGACGCACTGGTGGAACAGGCGCGCGAGCGCGTAATAAAAACAGGGGAGTTAACGCGAACCGAGGTCGATGAGCTGACGCGAGCTGTCAGACGTGACCTGGAAGAGTTCGCCATGAGCTATGAAGAGAGCCTGAAAGAAGAATCTGACAGCGTCTTTATGCGGGTGATTAAAGAAAGCTTATGGCAGGAGCTGGCAGACATCACCGATAAAACGCAGCTTGAATGGCGCGAAGTTTTCCAGGACCTCAATCATCATGGGGTTTATCACAGCGGAGAAGTGGTAGGGCTGGGAAATCTGGTCTGCGAGAAATGTCATTTCCATCTCCCAATCTACACACCGGAAGTGCTGACGCTATGCCCGAAATGTGGTCATGACCAGTTCCAGAGACGCCCGTTCGAGCCTTAATGGTCTGATTTCGCACAGCAATAAAGAGAATATGGGCCGAATAAAATTCCCCGGCCCTTGTTTTTATCTCTTACAGTAAATCTTCAATCTCACGGATTTCTTGACTGACATCCCTGGTACCGGATGCCTGAACTTTACGATACAGGTCGAGAGCCTGTCGGAGATCGACAGGTCTTCCTTCTCCGTAGTGATACATAATGGCCAGGTTATACCAGGCAGTGGCGTCATTGCATTCAGCGGCTTTCATAAACCATTCAAAGGCGGCCTGATAATCTTTCTCAACGCCTTGTCCATGTTTATACATATAACCGATGTTGACGTAAGCGCCGACGCTTTCCTGAGCGGCAGCCTTCAGATACCAGTACATCGCTTGCTTATAGTCCTGGTCCACCCCTTCGCCAGCGTTATAATCCCATGCAATTTGAAACTGGGCATGCCGATTACCCTGCTGTGCGCTTTTCAAATACCAGAATGCGGCGAGTGTCTTGTTTTGAGCAACGCCTTCTCCGTCTTTATAGAGATCGGCCAGGTTGTCTTGCGCGTAACTATGGCCTTGTAATGCAGCTTGTTTGTACCAGAAAAATGCCAGCGCATAGTCTTGTGCGACTCCGTTACCATTTCTGTACATCCATCCAAGATTATTTTGCGCATAAGGCATTCCGCTCTCCGCGGCTATCTGATACCAGGCAACCGCTTCTTTATAGTTGGGGTCTTCTCCACGATCCAGTATCCAGCCAAGGGCGTTGGAAGCGAAAGTATGGCCTTGTAGGGCAGCTTTTTTCAGCCAAAAGATGGCTTGCTCATTATCTTTATGACGGCTTTTATCCTCGGAGTATTTCCGCCCTAAGGAATATTGTGCTTCACAATGGCCTTGTTCAGCGGCAAGCTTCAGCCAGTAGAAGGCTTTTTCGTCGTCCGGAGAGTCAATTGCGCTATCGCGATTATAATAAAACCCAACAATATATTGAGCCTCGCTATCGCCTTTTTCAGCACGTTTAACAATCTTTTCTATTGATAAATTATCGCAGCAACTTGACGTAAAAATCATTATCATTTCCTTATGGTTGCATATAAAACATATTATATTTTTATGTGTTCCATTTTTGCGTAAGCCTTATTTTATGCGTATTATGTTGCGTCAGAAAAGTATAAATAAATGAGCCTCGCAACGTGGTTAATATTCATTGAATGAATATTTAAGGATGAATTATATGGACATGGAGTCGCAAAAAATATTGTTTGCACTTTCCACTCCGATGGAAATACGCAATGAATGCTGTTTACCTTCGCATTCATCCCCCAAAATGTATTTAGGTACACGCTTTTTTGACCTTTCTTCCTCCTGGAGAATTGATGACCGTGATGACCTGCTGCGCACAATTTACCGAATGATTGATAACGGTCATGCCGCGCGGTTGGCAGGGTTTTATCACTGCTGGTTTCGTTATTCGCCATGTGAATGGCGTGACTATCTTGCTGAATTAAATGAGCAAGGTCAGGCTTATGCGCAATTTGTCGCCAGCACCGCCGAATGCTGTGGTGAGGGAGGAATTAAAGCCTGGGATTATGTCCGGATGGGTTTTTTAAGCCGAATGGGCGTACTTAATAACTGGTTGAGTGAAGAAGAAAGCCTGTGGATCCAGTCGCGCATTCATCTACGGGCTCTACGTTATTATAGTCACTGGCGGCAATACTTTGCCGGTTATACCTTTGGTCGGCAATATTGGCAGTCTCCCGAGGATGATGATCTGCCTTTATTACGTGAATTCTTAGCGCGTAAAGAATACGACGATTCCGGCAATGATATGTTTTATCAATTATTTGCCAGTGACGATGCATATTACGCGACCTTACCCTGGCAACCACTGGCTGACTACCCCACATGCCCGGAAACGCTTAAGGATATGAGCGACCTATGAAAAATTGCTGGAAGATTCTCGAAATAGAGGAAACGACTGACGTCGATATTATCCGCCGCGCTTATCTGGCGCTGTTACCGTCCTTTCATCCAGAAACCGATCCGCAGGGTTTTAAACAACTTCGTCAGGCGTATGAGGACGCGCTACGGATTGCGCAGTCGCCTGCTAAATCTGTTTGGCAACCAGAAGAACATGAAGTTGCAGAACATGAAATTCTGCTCGCCTTTCGTGCGTTACTCGCCTCTGATAGCGAACGTTTTCTGCCCTCTGCCTGGCAGCGATTCATTCAGCAATTAAATTATTGCTCGATGGAAGATATTGATGAATTACGCTGGTCGCTGTGCACAATAGCCATGAACACTGCCCATTTATCCTTCGAGTGCGTGGTGTTATTAGCAGAAAGATTGCGGTGGTTGCAGGAGGAAAACGTCGGGGAAATAGACGAAGAAGAACTGGAATCCTTTTTATATGCCATTGCGAAGGGGAATGTTTTTAACTTCCAGACCATTCTGCATCTGCCCGTTGCCGTACAAAATGACACCATTGATTTTTACCAAATGTTCGCTCGGATTTGGTCATCGCATCCAGAATGGCTGACATTGTATTTAGCGCAACATCGCGCAGTGATTATCCCCGATGATGCAAATTTGCACAGAAATTTACTCCGCTGGTATAGCACAAGCCGTCTGGATATCCCCGAACTTCTGGATTACGCCCGGTCGTGGCGGGAAGCTGAACCTGATAATGAAGATGCGCGTTATTATGAATACGCGCAACGCGTCTATTGTGGAGAAGGCGAAAGCCTGCTGGCAGAACTTTGTGACTACTGGCGCGAGTATCCCTCCACCCAGGCGGATGCTTTAATGTTGCAATGGTGCCGTCAGCATCGGGTCGATTATTACCCGTTAGTGGTGATGATGATTGAAGCGCGTGATCTGGTTAACGATCAGGGAAAACCGCTACTTTATGTCCCTGGTGACAGCGCTCGTACGCGTTTTCATTTATACGAAATACTCAGTGATGAAAAACTCTCTGCGCTGGGGCGTTCTCTGGTCGAGATGGTTTTGCACAAAGGACGTAAGCCGCGGATCTCACTCACGCGTGATACAGAACATCCCTTATGGCCATTATATTTAGTTGCTAAACAATTAGTTCAGGCCAGCCAACCGACAGAAGAATCATTAATGCCGATCGTCAGCCGCCTTGATGCAGAAGATCGTTGTCCACTGGAAGCATTAATGATTCGTCGATTATTAATTCAGGCGGCAAATTTTACCGAGAAGCAAACCGTCGAACCGGAGCCGCAACCGCAGTCGATGCCCGTTGACGATGGTGGGCCGGGCTGCCTGGGAGTCATCAAAATTATTTTCTACATTTTTATCTTTGCCGGTTTGATAGGGAAAATACTCCATCTGTTCGGGTGACAGTCGACGTTAATGTGCGGGAAGCCCGGCAAGTAATCTTTCCGCATTTTTGTAATGTTGTTTGGCGGCCAGTTTTAACCATTTTTGAGATTCATAATGGTTAACATTAATACTTGAGCCGTTTCTGTAGATCAAACCTAAAGTATATTGAGCATGAGCATACCCTTGTTCAGCTGCTTCCTTATACCAGAGAATTGCTTTACGGGTATCGGGTTTGACCCCCAGACCTTTGAGGTAGATCCACCCCAGTTTACTTTGCGCGCGTGGATTTTCCTGTTCCGCTGATTGCTCATACCAGTATCTCGCCTGTGTATAATCCAGTGGTTTACCGTCGCTACCATGAAGATAAAATTCTCCAAGGCGATATTGCGACGTTGAGTGACCATGAATCGCGGAAAGCTCCGTGGCTGCCGTGGTGAATGGAAGACTGCCCGGTGAGCTTAAATAATCAAAGGCATAATTCGCCATGGCTTTATCACGCAACGTCGTTTTCTTGGGTTGGCTAATACAGGTTATTGCTGCAACTATAAATATTGCGAATATATACATTAATTTTTTATTCATGTATGAATGCTTCGATTTTCTTTTTATTTTGAAAGCGTCAAGTTTATACTCATCAATAATAAAAAAGTAGTCAGTTAATGCACTTAAGGGATTATTAACAAATGAATAAGGAAGAACAATATCTTCTTTTTGCGCTTTCTACGCCCATGGAAATACTTAATCAGGGTTGCAAGCCCGCGCATGACTCGCCAAAAATGTATACCGGGATAAAAGAATTCGATCTCTCATCATCCTGGGGAATAAATAATCGTGATGATTTAATTCAGACTATTTATCAGATGACCGATGATGGTCATGCCAATGATTTAGCTGGCTTATATCTGACATGGCATCGCTCTTCCCCTGAAGAGTGGAAAGCATTAATTGCTGGCGGCTCGGAGAGAGGGTTGATTTATACCCAATTCGTTGCCCAAACCGCTATGTGTTGTGGGGAAGGGGGAATCAAAGCCTGGGATTATGTGCGGATGGGTTTTTTATCACGGGTTGGTGTGCTCAACAAGTGGCTGACGGAAGACGAGAGTTTATGGCTGCAATCGCGCGTCTATATACGAGCACACCATTACTATCACAGCTGGATGCACTATTTTTCCGCCTATTCGTTAGGGCGTCTCTACTGGCAATCTTCTCAGTGCGAAGACAACGCTTCGCTACGCGAGGCGCTAACCCTGTACAAATACGATAGCGCCGGGAGTCGGATGTTCGAAGAGCTGGCAGCGGGAAGCGACCGTTTCTATGCCACGCTTCCCTGGCAGCCATTAACTGTCCAGCCTGAATGCCCGGTAACGCTTAAGGATGTGAGCGACCTATGAAAACATGTTGGCAAATCCTCGAAATTGAAAGCACGACGCAAATAGACATTATCCGCCAGGCTTATCTTGCTCGCTTACCGTTGTGTCATCCCGAAACCGATCCGCAGGGGTTTAAAGCATTACGCCAGGCCTATGAAGAGGCGCTGCGACTGGCGGTAAATCCTGTCGAGGAAGCAGATGATGAAGAAAAAGATGCCGCCGCTGAACATGAAATACTACGTGCATTCAGGGCATTACTGGATTCTGAAAGTGATCGTTTTCAGCCCTCCGCCTGGCAGAAATTTATTCAGCAATTAAATACCTGGAACATGGAGGATGTCGATCAATTACGCTGGCCGCTGTGTGCAGTCGCTATAGAAGCGCGATATCTTTCATTAAATTGTGCTTCTTTGCTGGCAGAGCGTTTGAACTGGCATTCGTTTAATGACAGCGAAGGAATGGATGAGGAAGAAAGGGAGGCTTTTCTTGAGGCCATTCAGGCTGGTGATTGTTTCGATTTCCTTAGCCTTCTGGAATATCCCGTCGCGTTGCAGAACCAGACTGTTGAGTATTACTTCGCGCTGGAACGCTGCTGCCGTTACCATCCTGACTATGTCACTGCGTTTATGGCAATGGAAGGTCCGTGGTTCATTCCTGATGATGTCAAGTTACATCGCAAACTGTTGCGCTGGTACAGCTCGGTGAAAACAGGTATGGCGGAACTTATTCCTGTTGCCCAACAGTGGCAAGCAGAAAATCCAGAAAGCGAAGATGCCCGTTATTACCAGTGTGCGCAACGGTTGTACTGTGGCGAGGGGGAAAGCCTGCTTGCCGATCTCTGCGCATACCGGGAGAGTTACCCATCTACACAAGCTGATAATTTGTTGTTGCAGTGGAGCAAGCGTCATTGCCCGGATTATTTCGCGTTATTAGTGATGGTTATCGAAGCGCGAAGCATGATAGATGCGCAAGGTCAACCGTTGAAATATGTTCCTGGTGAGAGCGCCCGGACGCGGCTGTTATGGGCGGAAATTTTACATAGCGGAAAATTATCGCCGTTAGGTCAATCGTTTATTGAGTCGTTATTCTTCAAGCGCAAAGCATGGGCATGGTGGAAATCGAGAGTCGGTAGCGAGACAGAACAAGATTCACCGTTACTGGATTTGTATCGGGTAGCGGAACAGGTTGTGCTGGAAGCGTTCCCGAAACAAGAGATGCTGGCCCGTCTTAATACAAGGCTGGAAGGTGGAGATGCTCATCCATTAGAGGCCATTATCACGCGGATGCTGTTGACGAAAGTGAAACTCGAGCCGGAGGATGAAGATGTCGATGAGCCAACACCTGAAAACCACGAAGAAAAAAATGATGAGGATGAAAAACCACAGAGCATTACCAGCATTATCAAAATCAGCTTAACGGTGCTGGTGATAGGTTACGCGATCGGTAAAATCGCGATGTTGTTCAGTTAGATGTGAGGCTAACGCATCTTATCCTTCAACGTCGGATGCGATGCTAACGCATCTTATCCGACCTTCGAGTAGGCCGGATAAGGCGTTTACGCCGCATCCGGCAGCCGTGTTTAAGGGATCTCAATGGCCAAATAATCGCTCGCCCGTCGACGAACTTCATCGACGCGGGCCATATCGTTTGATTGCAGCGCCGCATCAAAATCGGTGATTACCCGGCCAATCTCTTCTCGCTCGTCACCCAGCGCCCGCGCCCATAACTCTTCCAGTTTGGCTTTAAAGGTACGGTTGATGAGCATATCGCGCGGATAAATTTTTAATGCGGATAACCGTGCCCGACTCTCTTCAATTTGCTGGGTACTTAACGTTACCGGGCTGTGGTTAATGACTCTGGACTTAACGCTGCCGTCTTCCAGAAGCACGTCAACTTCAAGCAATCCGTTAATATCATAACTAAAGCGAATATCAATAGACTGATAAGCCCCGGTTTTCTTCAGCGGAACATCAAAGGATTCAACCAGTATATTATTCTTAACTTTGTGATTTTCTCCCTGATAAACATTAATCGTTATTGAATCCTGCTCCGGGTGCATGGTCGAGTAAGTTTCTACTCGCGACACCGGCACAGTGGTATTTCGTTCAATAATCGGTGAGAAAATGCCGGAAACGCCCTGGCGGTTAACTTCAACACCTAAGGAGTAGGGGCAAATATCAGTGAGGATCACTTCTTCAATATCTTCACTGCGTAAGCGGCAGGCGGCCTGGATTGCTGCGCCCAGCGCGACAATGGTGCTCGGATCGTAACTTTGATACGGTAATTTGCCAAACAGACGCACGGCGATTCGCTGCACCAGCGGCATTTGTGATGCGCCGCCAACCAGCACCAGACTGTCGATTTGACTTGGCTTCAGACGTGCATCGCGCAACGCCTGTTCAATCGGCACTCGCAAGCGATTGAGCAGCGGCAACCACAAATCTTCCAGTTCGTTCTCGTAAAATTCGCACTCACGCGTTTCTTCCTGATACTGCCAGCTAATTTGCAGCGGTAATTGATTGCTACATTTTGCCGCTTCCACGCTGGTGTACAGGGCTGCCAGCTCACTTTCGTTGAGCATGTTTTTAGCCACTGCGGCGCGTTTTAAAACTTCATCCACCAGCATATGAGTAAAATCTTCGCCGCCAAGAAAGTTGTCGCCAGCGGAGGCGTGAACTTCAATCACCGGCGTGGCGTATTCGAGCACCGTGACGTCAAACGTGCCGCCACCGAGATCAAAAACCAGCGAGCGGGTATTTTGTTGCGTATGCAGGCCATATGCCATCGCAGCTGCTGTGGGTTCATTAATTAAGCGTACCGCATTTAACCCGGCTAACTCCGCTGCTAAACGGGTATGCTTGCGTTGTTCATCGCTGAAATAAGCCGGAACGGAGATCACCACATCTTTAATCGGACGTTGCAGAAATTCTTCGGCATCTTCTTTTAATGAGCGTAATACCAAAGAGGACAGTTCTGGCGCGTTAAATGTGTCGCTGCCTAACCGCCAGTTGGTATTACTGCCCATTGCACGTTTAAATAACGCTGCCGTTTTATCCGGATGCGAAGTACGCCGTGATACAGCCGGTTTTCCGACTAAAATATGATTATTTTCATCCATGCTAATTATGGATGGTGTTAAATATTCACCGAACTTATTTGGAATTAATTGCGCGGCACCGTCTTTCCAGACGGCAATTAAACTATTGGTAGTACCGAGATCGATACCAATGGCGAGTTCTGCATTATCCATTGCATTTATATCTTGAAAGAAAAAGAGATAAACAGATTAAGACCACCCAGGTAACGCGTGGTGATCTTAATCAATGACGTGTGTTAAGCGTAAAATTTCAGACGATCGGCCAGTAAATCAACAAAGCCCTGACGATCAACATCGACCATTACAGTGGCATTCGGTTTATTGCCAGTCAGATAATAATAATCAACAACCGTCATACCTTGGGTATATTTCCCTTGTGTTTCCACGCCAACCCAGCGCTCAACAGTGGTAAACAACTCCGGTTTTAACAGCCAGGCGATGGTGCATGGGTCATGCAGCGGTGCGCCGACAAAGCCCCATTTTTCGTCTTTATGATATTCGAGGAAGAAATCCAGCAGTTCGGCAACAATGGTTGAAACAGGGTTGCCAATGGCGCGGAAACGCTCGGTGTCCTCAACGTGAATTTGTGCTTTGTGAGTAACATCCAGACCGGCCATCACCACCGGGATCCCTGACTGGAAGACAATTTCTGCCGCTTCCGGGTCAACGTAAATATTAAATTCAGCCGCAGGCGTCCAGTTACCAAGCCCCATTGCGCCGCCCATAATCACGATACGGGCAATTTTGCTATGCAGTTCCGGGTGGCTATTGAGCAGCAAGGCAACGTTAGTTTGCGGTCCGGTAGAAACAATGGTGACAGGTTCCTCACTTTCACACAGCGTTTTCGCCATCAGCTCCACCGCCGTACAGTTTTGCGGTGCGAACGTCGGTTCCGGTAATGCCGGGCCGTCGAGACCGCTTTCGCCGTGCACATTGTCCGCGATAATCAAATCACGCATTAATGGTTTTACCGCACCGCTTGCTACCGGAATATCGGTGCGATTAAGCAAGGTCAGCATACACAGAACATTGCGTAAGGTTTTTTCTGGTGTCTGGTTTCCGGCGGAAGACGTAATTGCTTTGACATCAAGCTCTGGTGAGGCGAGGGCGAGAACGATTGCGATAGCGTCGTCATGACCTGGGTCGCAATCTAACAGAATTGGCAGTGCCATTGTTGCTCCTTGTTGTGTGCTTCTTTGCGACAAGGGTACCGCCAGGATGTAACAGATACGAGGAGCGAAACGATAAAGCGTGAGATGGCGCGCACTTGGGTATGCGCGCCAGAGTGATTAATGCAGGATTTTCGCGAGGAAGTCTTTTGCGCGGTCCGATTTCGGATCATCGAAGAAAGCGTCTTTCGGCGAGTCTTCGACAATTTTACCCTCGTCCATAAAGATCACCCGATTCGCCACTTTACGGGCAAAGCCCATTTCGTGGGTCACCACCATCATCGTCATTCCTTCGTTCGCCAGTTCGACCATCACGTCCAGCACTTCGTTGATCATCTCCGGATCCAGCGCCGACGTTGGTTCGTCGAACAGCATGGCAATAGGATCCATGCACAATGCGCGAGCGATCGCCACTCGCTGCTGCTGGCCGCCGGAAAGCTGCGCCGGAAACTTATTGGCATGTGCGGAAAGCCCGACGCGCTCCAGCAATTTCAATGCTTTTTCACGAGCCGGCGCTTTATTGCGTTTAAGCACTTTCACCTGCGCCAGGGTCAGGTTTTCGATAATCGACAGATGGGGGAACAGCTCGAAATGCTGAAACACCATCCCGACGCGGGAACGCAGCTTTGCCAGATCGGTTTTCTTATCATTAACCACGATGCCATCGACGGTGATTTCACCTTGCTGCACCGGTTCGAGGCCGTTGACGGTTTTAATCAGCGTTGATTTGCCGGAACCAGACGGGCCGCAAACCACCACCACTTCGCCTTTTTTCACTTCGGTTGAGCAGTCGGTCAGCACCTGAAAGTGACCATACCATTTTGAAACATTTTTCAGGGTAATCATTATGCTGTCCTTCTTTTCAAGTAGCTGACCAACAACGATGCGCTAAGGCTAATAACGAAATAAACAAACCCGGCAAACAGGATCATCTCGACCTGCGTACCATCACGCTCACCAATGGTTGAGGCGGTACGGAAGAAATCGGCCAGAGATAACACATACACCAGTGAGGTATCCTGGAACAGTACGATGCCCTGAGTGAGCAGCAGCGGCACCATCGCGCGGAACGCCTGCGGCAGAATAATCAGTTTCATCGACTGCCAGTGAGTCATCCCCAACGCCAGCGCGGCGCTCGACTGACCACGGGAAATACTTTGAATACCGGCACGGATAATCTCTGAATAGTAGGCCGCTTCAAACATCGAAAACGCCACCATCGCCGAAATTAAACGGATATCATTTTTTGGCGATAATCCCAGCACGTTTTGCAGAAAACCCGGCACAATCAGATAAAACCACAGCAAAACCATGACTAAAGGAATCGAGCGGAATAAGTTAACGTAGGCTTTGGCAAACCAGGCAATCGGCGCAAAGCTGGACAAGCGCATTACTGCCAGCATCGTACCCCACAAAATACCAATCACGACTGCCGTGATGGTGATTTTCAGGGTGATCACCAGCCCGTCGAGCAGATATGGCAGGGAAGGAACTATGGAACTCCAGTCAAACTCGTACATTATTTGCCCCCCATGTTGCCGGGCAGGCGAACTTTACGTTCAACCAGCGTCATTACCAGCATGATAACCGCGTTAATCAACACATACGCAAGCGTAATGGCGGTAAACGACTCCCAGGCATGAGCTGAGTAATCGAGCAATTTACCCGCCTGCGCCGCCATATCTACCAGACCGATAGTCGAGGCGATGGCGGAGTTTTTCACCAGGTTCATCATCTCGGAGGTCATCGGCGGGACGATAACGCGATAAGCATTAGGCAGCAGTACATAGCGGTAAGCCTGCGGTAGCGTCAGACCCATTGCCAGCGCGGCATTCTTTTGCCCACGCGGCAACGACTGAATCGCGGCGCGTACCTGTTCGCAAACACGGGCGGCGGTAAACAGCCCCAGGCAGAGCATGGATGAAAGGAAAAACTGAATATTGGGATCCAGCTCGGCCTTAAACCACATGCCGATTTTCTCCGGCAACAGCTCCGGGATCACCAGATACCAGGTAAAGAATTGCACAATCAACGGCACGTTGCGGAACAGTTCGACATACAACGTACCCAGACCGGAGAGAAAACGGTTTGGAACGGTACGTAAAATGCCGAAAAATGAACCGACGAGGAAAGCGATAATCCAGGCGCAGATCGACAAAGCGATCGTCACCTGAAAACCACTCCAGATCCAACCAAGATAGGTGGTGTTGCCGAACGGGGCTTGTTGTAAAAAAATACCCCAGTTCCAGTCTATAGACATAAATCTACTCCAGAAAAAAGAGGGTAGCAGCGTTAACTGCTACCCTCGAAGATTGTTACCCAGCGTATTGCGGTTTTCAGGCCCGATGGGGAACGACCATCAGGCGTATAGTCTGTCCGTGCTACGTAACAATCGAGAGGGCTGGAATTTCCGCCCCTGGTTCTTGTAATTAGTTCAGTGCCTTGTCATTCGGTTCTTTGAACAGTGCTTTCATTTCGTCCGACAGTTCGAAATTCATGTTCAGGTTTTTCGGCGGAATTGGGTTTTTGAACCATTTATCAAACCATTTTTCCGCTTCACCGGAGGTCTGCACCTGAGCGATAGTGTCATCCATCAGCTTTTTGAACTGCGGATCGTCTTTACGCAACATGCAACCGTAGGCTTCCTGAGACTGCGGCTTGCCGACGATTTCCCAGTTGTCTGGTTTCTTCGCTTTCGCACGTTCACCAGCCAGCAGAGCATCATCCATCATAAAGGCAACGGCACGACCGCTTTCCAGGGTCCGGAAAGAGTCACCGTGATCTTTGGCGCTGATGATGCGCATGTTCATTTTTTGCTCTTCATTCAGTTTGTTGAGCAAAACTTCAGAGGTGGTGCCGGAAGTGACTACGACGGCTTTGTCTTTCAGATCGGCAAAATCTTTAATATCGCCGCCTTTTTTTGTCAGCAGGCGCGTACCGACCACGAAAATAGTGTCGGAGAAAGCCGCCTGTTTTTGGCGTTCGACGTTGTTGGTGGTAGAACCACATTCAAAATCGAAAGTGCCGTTTTGCAGCAGCGGAATACGGTTTTGTGAGGTGATCGGAATCAATTTCACCTGCAAGTCCGGTTTGTTGAGTTTCTTTTTCACTGCTTCAACAATGGCGTTGGAGTAATCCTGCGAGTAACCCACCACTTTTTGCTGATTGTCGTAATAAGAGAAAGGTACTGAAGATTCACGGTGACCGACGACAATCACACCGTTTTTGGCGATTTTGTCCAGCGTACTGCCTGCTGCCGGGGCGGCGTCATCTGCCTGTGCCAGTCCTGCGGAAAGCGCCAGGGCCAGGATTGCTGTGGCAGGTTTACGTAATTGCATATCCAACTCCTTTATCTTCTGCGTTAAGAACGCATGGATACCCGTTGTGAGTGTTTGTGTTGTTATCATCTGCAACTTTATTGTGCAGTGTTGTGTTTGTTAGGTAACATTTAGTTTGGCTAAATGTAAAGATATTGATGTTTTATTGTTTGTTTTTGCGAGATGCGCCGCACCATTCCGAAGCAAAATTCTTAAACTGCACCTTTTTGGTGCTACCGCTGATTTGTGGTGGTGCAACCCGGTTGCGTCGCGGTTGATTTCATTGCTTACACAGTAAATAAAGCAACTTACATGCCAAAAAATACTTAGGGGTGCATTAATTACGATTGTAATTTCAGTTTGAAAAAGTCATATTTCGGACAGTGTTAACTTTTCGGTGTGGGACGTTTGCCGGGATGATAACTACACACGGGAAAATGCTTTTTACTAGTCTTTTCAAGGAAGAATCACCTTATGTCTGCATCTTCGGTTAAGCCGTTAAATGTTCAATTACCCGCAATAACCCTGATCCTTTTTGCGCTCTGTGTTGGGATATTTTGTTACCTCGCACAATGGATGAGTTACGAAGAAGTCGATCAATCCGCACTCATCCATCTCGGCGCTAACGTTGCCTCTCTCACGTTGTCGGGTGAACCCTGGCGCTTATTGAGCAGTGTCTTTCTGCACAGTAGTTTTTCCCATTTACTGATGAATATGTTTGCACTCCTGGTAGTGGGGGCAGTGGCGGAACGGATACTGGGGAAATGGCGACTCCTGATTATCTGGTTATTCTCCGGCGTCTTTGGTGGACTCATCAGCGCCTGTTATGCGTTACGCGAAAGTGAGCAGATAGTCATCAGCGTTGGGGCATCCGGGGCAATTATGGGAATAGCTGGCGCTGCGATAGCAACACAGCTTGCTTCAGGTGCGGGTACACACCATAAAAACCAGCGGCGAGTATTTTCTCTGTTGGGTATGGTGGCGCTGACACTGTTGTATGGTGCCCGGCAAGCAGGAATAGATAACGCTTGCCACATTGGCGGCCTGATGGCGGGTGGCGCGTTGGGTTGGCTGAGTGCGCGTTTATCTGGGCAAAACCGGCTCGTTACGGAAGGCGGGATTATTGTTGCGGGCAGTCTTCTTCTTACCGGGGCTATCTGGCTTGTGCAGCAGCAGATTGATGAATCAGTTTTACAGGTCAGGCAAAGCCTGCGTGAAGCGTTTTATCCGCAGGAGATTGAACAAGAGCGACGACAAAAAAAGCAGCAGTTAATGGAGGAGCGCAACGCCCTCACGGAAACATTATCCGCTCCGGTAAGTCGTGAGCAGGCCAGTGGTGATTTACTCGCTGAGATTGCCGATATCCATGATATGGCGATCAGTCGGGATGGTAATACGTTGTATGCCGCAATTGAAAACACCAACAGCATTGTTGTTTTCGACCTCGGACAAAAGAAAATCCTGCATACCTTTACAGCGCCCATAGCGAAAGAAAAGTCACTCAAACATTGTGGTGGCTGTAAAGATCAGGCCGTCAGATCGCTGGCGTTAAGCCCGGATGAAACGTTGCTTTATGCAACTTCATTTGAAGCGAATGCGTTATCGGTCATTAACGTGGCGACGGGGGAGATTATTCAGTCGATTACCACCGGTGCACATCCTGACAGTCTTATCCTCTCACGTGATGGCACAAAAGCCTGGGTGATGAATCGCACCAGTAATAGTGTGTCAGCCATTGATCTGGTGACTTATCAGCATGTGGCGGATATCCCGCTGGAGAAATACGACGGGACGGGGACGAGCTGTAAACCAGGCGCCTGGGTTATGGCACTTTCCCCGGATGAAAAAACATTGTTGATACCCGGTATGGTCAGAGGCGACATTGTACGCATCAATACCATCACGCATCAGAAAGTAGACTTTCCCACAGGTGATGCGCGTGGTGTCGTTTCTGCGATGGGATTCCGACCAAAAAATGGCGAGATTATTTTTGCCGATAGCCAGGGGATTTCACGTATAAGCGTAGGGGATCAACAAGCCAGCATTATGACGCAATGGTGTAGCAGGAGCGTTTATTCCGTTGAGGGTATTAGCCCGGACGGTCAATATTTAGCGTTGGTGTCATATGGCCTGCAAGGTTATGTCATCCTGCTCAATATTAATGCCGGGCAGATTATTGGCGTTTATCCTGCCAGCTACGTTAATCATCTTCGTTTTTCAGCGGATGGTAGAAAGATATTTGTTATGGCGAAGAACGGGTTAATCCAAATGGACAGGACGCGCTCGCTTGATCCGCAGGCAATTATTCGGCATCCCCAATATGGTGATGTGGCTTGTATCCCTGAACCGTAAGAAAAAAGGGGCATGATAATCACGCCCCACAGCTCAATGAGAAAGTACGTTTTGTTGATACCGGATGCGGTGTTAACGGTTTATCTGGCCTGCAAAAATGATGCAATTTTGCAGGCCAGCGCATCATTCACATCAACGTTTACGTCGCTGACGCAGACTCATCAACACAGCGGCAAAACCAAACAGCGCCGTAAGCACCCACAGCGGCCAGTTGCCGGTACGTGCGTACGGTGTGAGTCCGGTAGTCGGCGTCACGTTAGTGGTTAACACCTCGCGGGTGAACTGCGGGATCATCGCCTGAATCTCACCCTGCGGACCAATCACCGCCGTAATACCGTTGTTGGTGCTACGCAGCAATGGGCGCGCCAGCTCCAACGCACGCATTCGCGCCATCTGGAAGTGCTGCCATGGACCAATAGACTTACCAAACCACGCATCGTTGGAGATAGTCAGCAGATAGTCGGTATCCGGGCGGAAGTTATCGCGCACTTGCTCGCCGAGAATGATCTCGTAACAAATAGCCGCAGTAAGCTCAATACCATTTACCGACAGCGGCGGCTGGATATATGGCCCACGGCTGAACGACGACATCGGCAGATCAAAGAACGGTGCTAACGGACGCAGAATCGACTCCAGCGGGACAAACTCGCCAAACGGCACCAGATGGTTTTTGTTATAGCGATCGGCTGATTCGTAGCTGTACGGTGCACCTTTACCCAGTGTGATGATGGTGTTGTAGGTATCGTAGCGGTTCTGCTTATTGAGACGCGCGTCGACAATCCCGGTTACCAGCGAGCTACCTTTATCGCGCAACTCACCGTCCAGTGCTTTGAGGAACGGTTGCTGATTAATTTCCAGATCGGTTATCGCCGACTCCGGCCAGATAATCAACGATGATTTGCCCATCAGCGGTGCCGTTGCGTTGTAGTAAATCTTCAGCGTATTAAGTAGCTGGTCTCCGTCCCATTTCAGCGATTGCGGAATATCGCCCTGAACCATCGAAACCTGAATAGTTTTTTCCGGTTGCGGGGTAAACCACTGGATGTAACGCAGCGGGAAGGGAAGGGCAAACAGCAAGACGGCCACCACCAGCGGACGCCAGTTGCGTTTGACTAACGCCAGTGCCAGCAGGCCGCTAACCATCATTAGCAGGAAGTTAATGGCTTCCACGCCCATTATCGGTGCCAGCCCTTTTAACGGGCCGTCAATCTGGCTATAGCCGAACTGTAACCACGGGAATCCGGTCAGTACCCAACCGCGCAGAAACTCGGTCACTTGCCAGAGAGCAGGAGCGGCAATCGCCACGCGTAGCCAGGTGATTTTCGGCCACAGACGCGACAGCACGCCAGCAAACAGCCCGGTATAAAGCGACAGATACGCCGCCAGCAGCACCACCAGGAAGATGTTAACCGGGCCAGGCATCCCACCAAAGGTCGCAATGCTGACATAGACCCAGTTAATACCGCTGCCAAAGAGGCCAAATCCCCAGCAGAAGCCAATAGCGGCAGACTGGAGTGGACGACGGTTAAAGGTCAACGCCTGAAGCCCCATCAGCGAAATAATCGCCGCAGGCCAGACGTCGTAAGGAGAGAAGGCCAGCGTTCCGCAGGCACCGAATAATAACGCCAGCAGCAGGCGAATGCGCTGGCGTTCAATTAATGAGGCAAAAGCCATGTAGTTATCTATCCAGTTTCGGTTTTATTCATCCAGCTTTGGCTGGGGTGAGTCATCCGGAATTTTGACATGAACCTGAATAATACGCCGACTGTCGGCCATCGCCACTTTGAACTGGTAACCGTCGATGTCGATGGTTTCACCACGCGCCGGAAGATGCCCAAATGCCTGCATCACCAGACCACCAATAGTGTCGACTTCTTCATCGCTAAAGTGGGTGCCGAACGCTTCGTTGAAGTCTTCAATGGAAGCCAGTGCGCGCACGGTCCAGGTATGACGACTCAGCTGACGGAAGTCGATATCATCTTCTTCGTCATATTCGTCTTCAATCTCACCAACAATCAGTTCCAGGATGTCTTCAATGGTCACCAGACCGGAAACCCCACCGAATTCGTCAATGACGATCGCCATGTGGTAACGCTGAGAGCGAAACTCTTTCAGCATCCGGTCTACGCGCTTACTTTCAGGAACGACAACCGCCTGACGTAACACTTTGTCCATGCTGAAGGCTTCAGCATCGCTGCGCATAAACGGCAGCAAGTCTTTCGCCATCAGAATCCCTTCAATGTGATCTTTGTCTTCGCTAATCACCGGGAAACGTGAGTGGGCGGACTCGATGATGACATCAAGGCATTCGTCCAGCGTCTGGTTGCGTTTCAGGGTAATCATCTGGGAGCGGGGGATCATGATGTCGCGGACGCGTTGGTCTGCGATGTCCATCACCCCTTCGAGCATATCGCGCGTATCTTCGTCGATAAGGTCGTTCTGCCCGGAATCACGGATCAGCGCCAGCAGTTCGTCACGGTTTTTCGGTTCACCGTGGAAAAGTTGGCTGAGTAACAGGGAGAAAAATCCCTTCTTGTTGCTTATCGTGTCACTACTGTGTGAATTGTCGTCGCTCATGGCGTCGTATGGGTTCTCATGTTAGTTAATCAAAACGCCGTCGTTAATCACCAACGGCGGGGACGTCTGCCAGTCAAATGCCTGGCAAATTATTCTTTCTCGGCAATGTACGGATCCTCATAGCCCAGAGCAAGCATAATCTCTGTTTCGATGGCTTCCATTTCTTCTGCTTCGTCATCTTCGATGTGATCGTAACCTAACAAATGCAGACTGCCGTGCACCACCATATGCGCCCAGTGCGCCTCCAGTGGTTTGCCTTGCTCCTGAGCTTCCTTCTCAACCACCTGACGGCAGATAACCAGATCGCCCAGTAGCGACATTTCCATGCCAGGCGGCACTTCAAACGGGAAGGAGAGCACGTTGGTCGGCTTATCCTTACCGCGATAGGTCAGATTCAGACTGTGGCTTTCGGCGGTATCGACCACGCGAATAGTCACTTCCGATTCTTCCTGAAACTGCGGGATCACCGCATTCAGCCATGTCTGAAACTGGCTCTCTTCCGGTAACCCGGAATTATCTTCACATGCCAGTTGTAAATCGAGGATCACCTGACTCATTTTTGTTCCTGTTCTTCGCGCTTGCGTTCTGCTGCCAGCGCCGCTTTACGTTTTTGTTCTGCTTCTTCCCAGGCTTCATAAGCGTTAACGATACGCGCCACCACCGGGTGACGAACCACGTCTTCGCTGTGGAAGAAGTTAAAGCTGATCTCTTCGACATCGGCTAACACTTCGATAGCGTGACGTAAGCCTGATTTAGTATTACGCGGCAAGTCGATCTGCGTGACGTCGCCGGTGATAACCGCTTTTGAGTTAAAACCGATACGGGTCAGGAACATCTTCATCTGTTCGATGGTAGTGTTCTGGCTCTCATCGAGAATGATAAACGCGTCGTTCAGCGTACGACCACGCATATAGGCCAGCGGCGCGACTTCAATAACGTTGCGCTCAATCAGTTTCTCGACTTTCTCAAAGCCCAGCATTTCAAACAGCGCGTCGTACAGTGGGCGCAAATACGGGTCTACTTTCTGGCTTAAATCGCCAGGCAGGAAGCCCAGTTTCTCACCGGCTTCTACCGCCGGACGAGTCAGCAGAATACGGCGAATTTCCTGACGCTCCAGGGCATCAACTGCCGCAGCCACTGCCAGGTAGGTTTTACCCGTACCCGCCGGGCCAACGCCGAAGGTGATGTCATGGTCGAGAATATTGGCGATGTACTGCGCCTGGTTTGGCGTACGCGGCTTGATTACGCCGCGTTTGGTTTTGATATTGACCGCTTTGCCGTACTCCGGCACGCTCTCCGCGCTTTGCTCCAGTACCCGCGCTTCTTTAATCGCAAGGTGGATCTGTTCCGGTTCGATATCCTGAATCTGACCACGCATCGGGGCAGTATCGACATACAGGCTACGCAGAATGTCTGCCGCAGCGGTGACGCAAATCGGACGGCCGGTCAGTTTAAAGTGGTTATCGCGGCGATTGATCTCGATGCCGAGACGGCGTTCGAGCTGCTTGATGTTGTCATCAAACGGGCCGCACAGGCTCAACAGACGCGCATTGTCTGCTGGCTCCAGGGTGATTTCGCGAGTGTCTATGTTCAAACCGTTCCTCTTATCTGTATGCCGCCGGAAGCTGAACATTCACCGGCCTATAAGGAAATTATTCACGCCACAGGAAAAAGGCGCAAGCATTGCGATAAAGATGGGGATAAAGAGAGAAAAAACAAGGCCCACCGGAACGGCGGGCCTGAGAATTACGGCTGATAATAACCCACGCCAAGGTCGTTTTCTTTGCGGGTACGGGCAATCACCGATTCCGGCGTTTCTGCCACGCGCAGACCCATTTCATCTTCAGTACGCACCACTTTACCGCGCAGAGAGTTCGGGTAGACGTCGGTAATTTCTACATCGACGAATTTACCGATCATATCTGGCGTGCCTTCAAAGTTGACCACGCGGTTATTTTCAGTGCGACCGGAAAGCTCCATGATGCTCTTACGCGATGTACCTTCTACCAGAATACGCTGGGTGGTGCCGAGCATCCGGCGGCTCCATGCCATCGCTTGCTGATTAATACGTTCTTGCAGAATATACAGACGCTGCTTCTTCTCTTCTTCCGGAACATCATCAACCATATCGGCGGCTGGCGTACCCGGACGTGCAGAGAAGATAAAGCTGTAGCTCATGTCGAAATTGACGTCGGCAATCAGCTTCATCGTTTTCTCGAAGTCTTCGGTGGTTTCGCCAGGGAAGCCAACGATGAAGTCAGAACTGATCTGAATATCCGGACGCGCCGCACGCAGTTTACGGATGATCGCTTTGTACTCCAGCGCTGTATGGGTACGTCCCATCAGGTTCAGAATGCGATCGGAACCGCTCTGTACCGGCAGATGCAGGAAACTCACCAGCTCCGGCGTGTCGCGGTACACTTCGATGATATCGTCGGTGAATTCGATCGGATGGCTGGTGGTAAAGCGAATACGATCGATCCCGTCGATCGCCGCAACCAGACGCAGCAGGTCGGCAAACGATCCGGTGGTGCCGTCGTAGTTCTCACCACGCCAGGCGTTCACGTTCTGACCGAGCAGGTTGACTTCACGCACGCCCTGAGCCGCAAGCTGGGCAATTTCAAACAGAATATCGTCGGACGGACGGCTTACCTCTTCACCACGGGTGTAAGGCACTACGCAGTAGGTGCAATATTTATTGCAGCCTTCCATGATGGAGACAAACGCGGTCGGCCCTTCGGCGCGCGGTTCCGGCAGACGGTCAAACTTCTCGATTTCCGGGAAGCTGATATCTACAACCGGGCTGCGGTCGCCGCGCACGGAGTTGATCATCTCCGGCAGACGGTGCAGCGTTTGCGGCCCAAAAATAATATCGACATAGTGGGCGCGCTGGCGAATGTGCTCGCCTTCTTGCGATGCCACGCAGCCGCCGACGCCGATAATCAGGTCTGGATTCTTCTCTTTTAACAGTTTCCAGCGACCCAACTGATGGAAGACTTTTTCCTGAGCCTTCTCGCGGATTGAGCAGGTGTTCAGCAGCAGCACATCCGCTTCTTCCGCCACATCGGTCAGTTGATAGCCGTGGGTGGCATCCAGCAGATCGGCCATCTTCGATGAATCGTACTCGTTCATCTGACAGCCCCAGGTTTTAATATGGAGTTTTTTGGTCATCGACTTGCTCTTGCGAAATAGTAGCCAGGAATGCAGGGCGCATAGTGTAATGCTTTGCTGCCGTTGTGACCAGTATGAGCGTTATCAGCCCTTGGGGGTAAAAATCCTGTAAACTTAAAGCATATTGCTAACAGGATGATTGACCATGACAAATCAACCAACGGAAATTGCCATTGTCGGCGGAGGAATGGTCGGCGGCGCACTGGCGCTGGGACTGGCTCAGCACGGATTTTCGGTAATGGTTATCGAACATGCCCAACCTGCACCGTTTGTCGCTGACAGCCAGCCGGACGTGCGGATCTCGGCGATTAGTGCGGCTTCGGTATCATTGCTTAAAGGGTTAGGGGTCTGGGATGCAGTACAGGCTATGCGTTGCCATCCTTACCGCAGACTGGAAACGTGGGAGTGGGAAACGGCGCATGTGGTGTTTGACGCCGCTGAACTTAAGCTACCGTTGCTTGGCTACATGGTGGAAAACACTGTCCTGCAACAGGCGCTGTGGCAGGCGCTGGAAGCGCATCCGAAAGTAACGTTACGTGTGCCAGGCTCGCTGATTGCGCTGCATCGCCATAATGATCTTCAGGAGCTGGAACTGAAGGGCGGTGAAACGATCCGCGCGAAGCTGGTGATTGGTGCCGATGGCGCAAATTCGCAGGTGCGGCAGATAGCGGGAATTGGCGTTCATGCCTGGCAGTATGCGCAGTCGTGTATGTTGATTAGCGTACAGTGCGAGAATGATCCCGGCGACAGCACCTGGCAGCAGTTTACTCCGGACGGGCCGCGTGCGTTTTTGCCGCTGTTTGATAACTGGGCGTCGCTGGTGTGGTATGACTCTCCGGCGCGTATTCGCCAGTTGCAGAATATGAATATGGCGCAGCTCCAGGCGGAAATCGCGAAGCATTTCCCGTCGCGTCTGGGTTACGTGACACCGCTTGCCGCTGGTGCGTTTCCGCTGACACGTCGCCATGCGTTGCAGTATGTGCAACCAGGGCTTGCGCTGGTGGGCGATGCCGCGCACACCATTCATCCGTTGGCGGGGCAGGGGGTTAACCTCGGTTATCGCGATGTTGATGCGCTGATTGACGTTCTGGTGAATGCCCGCAGCTACGGTGAAGCGTGGGCCAGTTATCCTGTCCTCAAGCGTTACCAGATGCGGCGTATGGCGGATAACTTCATTATGCAAAGCGGTATGGATCTGTTTTATGCCGGATTCAGTAATAATCTGCCGCCGCTGCGTTTTGTGCGTAATCTTGGTTTGATGGCGGCGGAGCGTGCTGGCGTGTTGAAACGTCAGGCGCTGAAATATGCGTTAGGGTTGTAGCCTTACAACATTGCCGGATGCATGCCAACCGTAGGTCGGATAAGACGCGTCAGCGTCGCATCCGACTTTGAAGGATAAGACGTGTCAACATCGCATTCGACATTGAATATACGCAGAAAAGCAAAAAGCTCGCCGAAGCGAGCTTTTTTAATGTGGCTGGGGTACGAGGATTCGAACCTCGGAATGCCGGAATCAGAATCCGGTGCCTTACCGCTTGGCGATACCCCAACTGGGTGCACTTACAAGGTAAGCGTCTTGAATAAATTGGCTGGGGTACGAGGATTCGAACCTCGGAATGCCGGAATCAGAATCCGGTGCCTTACCGCTTGGCGATACCCCAACAAATTGGTTTGTGAATTTGCCGAACACATTCGACACATTCAGAATTTGGTGGCTACGACGGGATTCGAACCTGTGACCCCATCATTATGAGTGATGTGCTCTAACCAACTGAGCTACGTAGCCAGATTGTTTCTTCGATGGCTGGGGTACCTGGATTCGAACCAGGGAATGCCGGTATCAAAAACCGGTGCCTTACCGCTTGGCGATACCCCAATAACCGGGCGGTGAACCGCTTACTCGAAGAATATGGCTGGGGTACCTGGATTCGAACCAGGGAATGCCGGTATCAAAAACCGGTGCCTTACCGCTTGGCGATACCCCATCCGTACAACGCTTTCTGGTGAATGGTGCGGGAGGCGAGACTTGAACTCGCACACCTTGCGGCGCCAGAACCTAAATCTGGTGCGTCTACCAATTTCGCCACTCCCGCAAAAAAGATGGTGGCTACGACGGGATTCGAACCTGTGACCCCATCATTATGAGTGATGTGCTCTAACCAACTGAGCTACGTAGCCATCTTTTTTTTCGCGATACCTTATCGGCGTTGCGGGGCGCATTATGCGTATAGAGCCTTGCAGCGTCAACCTCTTTTTCAAGGAAAATTGCTCGAAAGTGACTGTTTGGTTAGGTTGCGAACAGCGTGGCGCTATATTCGTCAATTATTGTTTACTTTGTGTTTTTTCCCCACCCTACAGCCATTCTTTTGTCATACAGGATGAAATTCGGAATTCAACAATAGTGGTGGGAAATTAATCTATGAAATACTGGCCCGTTGCAACAGGACAGGGCAGGGATCGCTACGCCTGCATCTCTGCTACCACTTCAGGCGATTTATTGAGGGAATACTATGCTGCGTTTTATGACGGCGCTGATGGGTGCGTTATTACTTATGCAATCTGCGTTTGCCGATACGGTCAAACCGGAAATCGGTAAATATGTTTTTGGCTATCGTGGGCAGGAAGGCGCTGTGGTGTGGATGATGCGGATAGGGCCGAAAGCCTCTAATGAAGCCCTCATTCAGGTATCGCATGTTGATAATGACATCGATGGCCAGATTTTTCGCTGTAAAGTGAAAGCATTACAGGAAGGTGAAAAATCCTATACCGCCGTAATTAAGGGCAAATCTTTTGAGTTATTACGCCTGAAAGAGGGGAATGGCAGCCTGCATATTCCGGATGAGCAGGCGACCTGGTCGGTGGCCTACAGTAATGAGTTGTCAAACAGTGATGTGGCAAACCCGGAACATTTCCTTACTGCATATCAGAATCAACAAGCACCTCAATAACTGAAACAGCCCCGGATTTTACCGGGGCTGTTTCGCATTTCTTACTTATACGCCGACTGGTGAACACCAACCGCACGACCAGATGGATCGTCCATTTTTTTGAACGCTTCATCCCATTCGATCGCTTTAGCGGAAGAACACGCGACGGAAGGACCGCCCGGCACGCACTCAGCGGCGCTCGGAAGCGGGAACAGTTCTTCAAAGATCTCGCGGTACAGATACGCTTCTTTGGACGTCGGCGTGTTGTACGGGAAGCGGAAGCGGGCAGTTTCCAGCTGTTGATCAGAAACCTGCTGCGCCGCCACTTCTTTCAGGGTGTCGATCCAACTGTAACCGACGCCATCGGAGAACTGCTCTTTCTGCCGCCAGGCCACGCTTGCAGGCAGATACGCTTCAAAACATTCACGCAGGATGTGTTTTTCCATTTTGCCGTTACCGCACATTTTATCCTGTGGGTTAATGCGCATCGCTACATCAAGGAATTTTTTGTCGAGGAACGGAACGCGTGCTTCCACGCCCCAGGCTGACATCGCTTTGTTGGCACGCGCGCAGTCATACATATGCAGGGCCAGCAGTTTACGCACCGTCTCTTCATGCAGTTCTTTGGCATTCGGCGCTTTGTGGAAGTATAGATAACCGCCAAACACTTCATCAGATCCTTCACCGGACAGCACCATTTTAATGCCCATCGCCTTGATCTTACGCGACATTAAATACATCGGTGTTGAAGCGCGAATAGTGGTCACATCATAGGTTTCGATGTGGTAAATCACGTCGCGGATGGCGTCCAGACCTTCCTGTACAGTGAAGTGAATTTCATGATGCACAGTGCCCAGATGGTTTGCCACTTCCTGGGCTGCCTTCAGATCCGGTGAACCCGGCAGACCTACAGCAAAGGAGTGCAGCTGCGGCCACCAGGCTTCAGAGCGTTCCTGATCTTCCACGCGACGGGCGGCGTATTTCTTGGTGATAGCGGAAATGATTGAGGAATCCAGGCCACCAGATAGCAGCACACCGTAAGGCACATCAGACATCAGATGGCTTTTAACGGAATCTTCCAGTGCCTGACGCAGCTCGTTTTTGTCGGTCACGTTATCTTTCACCGCATCGTAGTCGAACCAGTCGCGATGATAATAAGAACGGATTTCGCCGTCCTGACTCCACAAATAGCTCCCCGCCGGGAACTCTTTAATCGTGCGGCATACCGGCACCAGGGCTTTCATTTCTGAGGCCACATACAGCTGACCATGTTCGTCATAGCCCATATACAGTGGGATGATCCCCAGATGGTCGCGACCAATCAGGTAGGCATCTTTTTCGCTGTCGTACAGGGCAAAGGCAAACATGCCCTGCAAGTCGTCAAGAAATTCCGGCCCTTTTTCCTGATACAGCGCGAGGATCACTTCGCAGTCAGATCCGGTCTGGAACTGATAACGATCGCCATATTCGGCGCGCAGTGCCTGGTGGTTGTAGATTTCACCGTTTACCGCCAGTACGTGGGTTTTTTGTTGGTTGTAGAGAGGTTGCGCCCCTGCGTTAACGTCAACAATTGACAGACGTTCGTGAGCGAGAATGGCGTTATCGCTGGCATAAATACCGGACCAGTCCGGGCCACGATGACGCATCAGGCGTGACAGCTCGAGGGCTTTCTTCCGCAGCTCAACTGCGTCTGTTTTGATATCGAATACGCCAAAAATTGAACACATAACCTTCTCCGTTAACCTGGTATTTGTTGCTTGTTGTGTTTGCTTGTTTAAAAAAATGCCGCAAAGTAGCACTGTGCGCAAGCGATTTGGCGGTGGAAAAATAAAAAACGTAATGGCGATTGCTGATTTGTGAAAAAGGATAGGGTGTGGTGACGTATTTATTGATGGATCGATAATTTTGGGCGGGTTTTATTGAATAGGATGATTTTAATGATGGCTAAAAATAAGAAACCACGCCCTGAGGCGTGGTTGCTATTCAGATAACGTCGATTTCAGCGACCGACGGGTAAATCCAGCTTGGGCGGAACGGCATACTGTCGATATCGTCGAGCGATGAAACACCAGAAAGCACCAGAATCGTCTCCAGACCCGCCTGGAAGCCCGCCAGAATATCGGTACGCAGGTTATCGCCGACAATCACCGTTTCTTCCGAATGCGCCTGCATTTTGTTTAATGCCGCGCGGATGATCCACGGACTCGGCTTACCAACATAGAACGGTTTACGTCCGGAGATTTTTTCGATGCCTGCACACAACGCGCCACAGGCCGGATAAAAACCGCGCCCGTGGGTGTCCGGGTTGGTGGCGATAAAGCGTGCACCGTTAGCGACGAAATAGGCTGCTTTATGCATCATGTCCCAGTTGTAGGAACGCGTTTCGCCAACAATCACGAAATCAGGGTTCACATCGGTAATAGTGAAACCGGCTTTGTACAGTTCATGAATCAGTGCGCCTTCGCCCACCACATACGCTTTCTTGCCTTCCTGGCGACGCAGGAAATCGGCGGTCGCCATTGCAGAGGTATAAAACACGCTGTCAGGTACATCGACACCGGCAGTGGCAAAGCGGTTCGCCAGATCTTGCCCGGTCTGCGAAGGATAGTTGGTCAGCAACACCAGCGGCAGGCCTTTATCCATAATCCCGTGCAAAAATTCCGCTGCACCCGGTACGGCGACGTTATCGTGCATCAGCACGCCGTCGATATCGCAAATTACATTTTTAATGGTCATGGACTACCCAGAATATTGACAACAATAAGCGCCACTATAAAAGCACATTAATTTTCCAGCAAATGCTGGAGCAAAATACCGTTGAGCATGGCGCGTTTTACCAGCGCAAAAGCGCCGATTGCCGAGCGGTGATCCAGCTCAGAACGTACCACCGGCAGATTAGTGCGAAACGCCTTCAGCGCCTGGGTATTAATGCAGCTTTCAATAGCAGGGAGCAGCACTTTATCGGCTTCGGTGATTTCACCAGCAATAACAATTTTTTGCGGATTAAATAAGTTGATAGCAATGGCGATGGTTTTACCCAGATGACGACCGACATACTCAATCACTTCCGAGGCCAGGCTATCGCCTTTGTTCGCGGCTTTGCAGATAGTTTTGATGGTGCAGTCGTCCAGTGGCACACGGCTCTGGTAGCCCTGCTTTAACAGATTCAACACCCGTTGTTCAATGGCAGCGTTGGCGGCGATAGTTTCCAGGCAGCCAAAGTTGCCACAGTGGCAGCGTTCACCCAGCGGTTCGACCTGAATATGGCCAATTTCACCGACGTTGCCGTTGCGCCCGATAAAAATTCGCCCGTTAGAGATAATCCCGGCCCCGGTTCCACGATGGACACGCACCAGAATGGAGTCTTCGCAATCCTGACTTGCACCGAAGTAGTGCTCTGCCAGCGCCAGACTGCGGATATCGTGGCCGACAAAACAGGTCACTTTAAAACGTTCTTCCAGTGCTTCTACCAGCCCCCAGTTTTCTACCTGAATATGCGGCATGTAATGAATTTTGCCGCTGTCCGGGTCAACAAGTCCTGGCAGGATCACGGAAATGGCGATCAGCTCGCGCAGTTTGCGCTGGTAGCTATCAATAAACTGAGCAATGGCGTTAAGCAGGGCATGTTCCAGCGTCTGCTGGGTACGTTCCGGCAGCGGGTAATGTTCTTCTGCCAGCACTTTGCTACTAAGATCAAACAGAGTGATGGTGGCGTCGTGACGACCAAGCCGTACGCCGATTGCGTGGAAATTGCGGGTTTCGGTGACGATAGAGATAGCGCGGCGGCCCCCGGTGGAGGCCTGCTGATCAACTTCTTTGATCAGCCCGCGTTCGATAAGCTGACGCGTAATTTTGGTTACGCTGGCGGGGGCAAGCTGACTTTGCTCGGCAATCTGAATCCGCGAGATTGGTCCGTACTGGTCAATCAGGCGATAAACCGCCGCGCTGTTAAGCTGTTTTACGAGATCAACATTACCTATCTGAGCTTGTCCGCCTGGTGTCATACTTTCTCTTATTGAGTTACGACCTCGTTACCGTTAACGATGGTCCTGGTGATTTTAAAATCAGGTGTGAATGCAGTCAGGTTGGCTACTTTACCTGCGGCGAGCGTGCCGAGACGTTTCTCAACGCCAATCGCACGTGCCGGATAGAGCGTCGCCATACGCAGCACTTCATCCAGTGCGATACCACAATGTTCGACCAGATTACGCACGCCTTCAATCATGGTTAAGGATGAACCGCTTAACGTACCGTTCTCATCCACACAAAGTCCATTACGGTAGTATATTGTTTTACCCGCAAAAATGAACTGTTCAATGTTGGCACCTGCTGGCGCGGTGGCATCGGTAACCAGACACAATTTGTCGCCTTTCAGACGTTTAGCGTTACGAATGTTGGCGTAATCAACATGCAGGCCATCAGCAATAATACCGCAATAAATGTCAGCTTCGTCGAGGATCGCGCCCGCCAGGCCCGGTTCACGACCGGTAATATACGGCATCGCGTTGTAGAGATGGGTGGCAAAGGTAATCCCCGCGCGGAAACCGGCTTTCGCTTCTTTCAACGTCGCGTTGGAGTGACCAGCAGAAACCACAATCCCGGCATTTGCCAGTTTGCTGATGACTTCCGCTGGAACCATTTCCGGTGCCAGAGTCACTTTGGTAATCACGTCGGCGTTCTCACACAGGAAATCGACCAGCGCGGCATCAGGCTTACGCACAAAATTCGGATTATGGGTGCCTTTTTTTACCAGATTCAGCCACGGACCTTCCAGATGCAGACCTAACGCCTGGTTCGGATGTTTTGCCAGGTACTCGCGCATAACGCGCACGCCCTGTTTCATCAGCTCATCGCTGGTGGTGATAAGCGTCGGCAGATAGTTAGTACAGCCTGATTTCTCATTGGCTTTCTGCATGATTTCCAGCGTTTCCACGCTGACCGCTTCAGCAGTATCGTTAAACTGCACGCCGCCGCAGCCGTTTAACTGCACATCGATAAAACCGGGGGAGAGAATGGCCCCGTTCAGTGAACGTTGTTCGATCTCTGGCGGCAGTTCCGCTACCGGACAGACGCTTTTAATCAGGCCATCAGCGATAACAACCGCGTGGTCATCAAGAAATTCGTGGCCGGTAAAGATCCGGCCCTGGGTTAATGCATACATTCTGACCCCCGATTTTAAAAAATATTGCCCTGAGCAAGGAGCCAGGGCAGGGATAACAATTACAGACCTTTGATATTTTCTGCTTCTAATTCATTGAAATATCTTAAAGTCTTAACTTTCAGCTCCATGGTGGAAGGTTCATCACACACCATGATCGCTTTTGGATGCAGTTGCAGACAGCTGATGGTCCACATGTGGTTCACGCAACCTTCAACGGCGGCCTGCAGTGCCAGTGCTTTCTGACTACCCAGCACCAGAATCATCACTTCTTCGGCATCCAACAATGTACCAACACCGACAGTCAGGGCATATTTTGGCACCTGTTTAACATCGTTATCAAAGAAACGAGAGTTCGCGACGCGAGTGTCATGAGTCAGGGTTTTGATACGAGTACGAGAAGCCAGAGAAGACGCCGGTTCGTTAAATGCAATATGACCGTCGTTACCTACACCGCCCATAAACAGATGAATTTTTCCGTAAGAACGGATTTTTTCTTCATACTGGCGGCACTCGGCGTCGATATCCGGGGCGTTGCCGTTGAGAAGGTTGATGTTTTCTGCTGGAATATCAACGTGATCGAAGAAATTACGGTGCATAAAGCTGTAGTAGCTTTCCGGATGCTCTTTCGGCAGACCGACATATTCGTCCATGTTGAAGGTGACAACGTGCTTAAAGCTGACCTGGCCTGCTTTATGCATTTCGACTAACGCTTTATAGGTGGTCATCGGCGTGCCGCCAGTCGGCAGGCCCAGAACAAACGGACGATCGGCAGTCGGTTTGAACGCATTGATACGATTGACGATATGGCGAGCAGCCCATTTGCCGACCTGTTCAGCGGTAGTCAGGGGGATCAGTCTCATTATTCACCTCAAGTAAGTAAAAAGTAAGCCGTTGGCGGATTAGGCATCTTTAAGCGTAACCTGGATTTGCGCAGACAGGCGTCAATCCGACCTGATTTTTTGAATGATAAAATAAGTTTTCTGGTTTAGCCAGTAAAAGGGAGTGATGATAACGATATTTGGTGACAAAACTCACAAAAGACACGCGTTTAATTTGCGATACGAATTAAATTTTCACACACTCTGTAGCAGATGATCTAACAATCTGATTACAGAACATCGGCAGTACAATTTGCAGCAAAATAAAAATACGGCTTTAAACGAGCCAAATAGGGTTCTCGTAGGGGGAATAAGATGAATATTTTAGGTTTTTTCCAGCGACTCGGTAGGGCGTTACAGCTCCCTATCGCGGTGCTGCCGGTGGCGGCGCTGTTGCTGCGATTCGGTCAGCCAGATTTACTTAACGTTGCGTTTATTGCCCAGGCGGGCGGTGCGATTTTTGATAACCTCGCATTAATCTTCGCCATCGGCGTGGCATCCAGCTGGTCGAAAGACAGCGCAGGTGCGGCGGCACTGGCGGGTGCGGTAGGTTACTTTGTGTTAACCAAAGCGATGGTTACCATCAACCCAGAAATTAACATGGGTGTACTGGCGGGTATCATTACTGGTCTGGTTGGTGGCGCAGCCTATAACCGTTGGTCCGATATTAAACTGCCGGACTTCCTGAGTTTCTTCGGCGGCAAACGCTTTGTGCCGATTGCCACCGGCTTCTTCTGCCTGGTGCTGGCGGCCATTTTTGGTTACGTCTGGCCGCCGGTACAGCACGCTATCCATGCAGGCGGCGAGTGGATCGTTTCTGCGGGCGCGCTGGGTTCCGGTATCTTTGGTTTCATCAACCGTCTGCTGATCCCAACCGGTCTGCATCAGGTGCTGAACACCATCGCCTGGTTCCAGATTGGTGAATTCACCAACGCGGCGGGTACAGTTTTCCACGGTGATATCAACCGCTTCTATGCCGGTGACGGCACCGCGGGGATGTTCATGTCCGGCTTCTTCCCGATCATGATGTTCGGTCTGCCGGGTGCGGCGCTGGCGATGTACTTTGCAGCACCGAAAGAGCGTCGTCCGATGGTTGGCGGGATGCTGCTTTCTGTTGCTGTTACTGCGTTCCTGACCGGTGTGACTGAGCCGCTGGAATTCCTGTTCATGTTCCTTGCACCGCTGCTGTACCTCCTGCACGCACTGCTGACCGGTATCAGCCTGTTTGTGGCAACGTTGCTGGGTATCCATGCCGGCTTCTCTTTCTCTGCGGGGGCTATCGACTACGCGTTGATGTATAACCTGCCGGCCGCCAGCCAGAACGTCTGGATGCTGCTGGTGATGGGGGTTGTCTTCTTCGCTATCTACTTCGTGGTGTTCAGTTTGGTTATCCGCATGTTCAACCTGAAAACGCCAGGTCGTGAAGATAAAGAAGACGAGATCGTTACTGAAGAGGCTAACAGCAATACTGAAGAAGGTCTCAATCAACTGGCAACCAACTATATTGCTGCGGTTGGCGGTACTGACAACCTGAAAGCCATTGACGCCTGTATTACTCGTCTGCGCCTGACCGTGGTTGACTCAGCTCGCGTCAACGATGCGATGTGTAAACGTCTGGGGGCTTCTGGGGTAGTGAAACTGAACAAACAGACTATTCAGGTGATTGTTGGCGCGAAAGCGGAATCCATTGGCGATGCAATGAAGAAAGTTGTTGCCCGTGGTCCGGTAGCCGCTGCGACAGCTGAAACTGCGCCTGCAACTGCCGCGCCTGTAGCAAAACCGCAGGCTGTACCAAACGCAGTATCTATCGCGGAGCTGGTATCGCCGGTTACCGGTGATGTTGTGGCACTGGATCAGGTTCCTGACGAAGCATTCGCCAGCAAAGCGGTGGGTGACGGTGTGGCGGTGAAACCGACAGATAAAATCGTCGTATCACCAGCCGCAGGGACTATCGTGAAAATCTTCAACACCAACCATGCATTCTGCCTGGAAACTGAAAAAGGCGCGGAGATTGTCGTCCATATGGGTATCGACACCGTAGCGCTGGAAGGTAAAGGCTTTAAACGTCTGGTGGAAGAGGGCGCGAAAGTAAGCGCAGGGCAACCGATTCTGGAAATGGATCTGGATTATCTGAACGAAAACGCCCGCTCGATGATTAGCCCGGTGGTTTGCAGCAATATCGACGATTTCAGCGGCTTGATCATTAAAGCTCAGGGCCATGTCGTGGCGGGTCAAACGCCGCTGTATGAAATCAAAAAGTAATCTTCTTTATGCCTGATGCGACGCTTGAGCGTCGCATCCAACAATGACAAGCGGTGGAGATCTTCTCTGCCGCTTTTTTTTTCATCAATCATCCCCATAATCTCAGTGAGATTTTCGATTTTCACTAACTAACAGTTGTCAGCCTGTCCCGCTTATAAGATCATACGCCGTTATACGTTGTTTACGCTTTGAGGAATCCACGATGAGTGAGGCAGAAGCCCGCCCGACTAACTTTATTCGTCAGATCATCGATGAAGATCTGGCCAGTGGTAAGCACACCACAGTACACACCCGTTTCCCGCCGGAGCCGAATGGCTATCTGCATATTGGCCATGCGAAATCTATCTGCCTGAACTTCGGGATCGCCCAGGACTATAAAGGCCAGTGCAACCTGCGTTTCGACGACACTAACCCGGTAAAAGAAGATATCGAGTATGTTGAGTCGATCAAAAACGACGTTGAGTGGTTAGGTTTTCACTGGTCTGGTAACGTCCGTTACTCCTCCGATTATTTTGATCAGCTCCACGCCTATGCGATCGAACTGATCAATAAAGGCCTGGCGTACGTTGATGAACTGACGCCGGAACAGATCCGCGAATACCGCGGCACCTTGACGCAGCCGGGTAAAAACAGCCCGTACCGCGATCGCAGCGTTGAAGAGAACCTGGCGCTGTTCGAGAAAATGCGTACCGGCGGTTTTGAAGAAGGTAAAGCCTGCCTGCGTGCGAAAATCGACATGGCTTCGCCGTTTATCGTGATGCGCGATCCGGTGCTGTACCGCATTAAGTTTGCTGAACACCACCAGACTGGCAACAAGTGGTGCATCTACCCGATGTACGACTTCACCCACTGCATCAGCGATGCGCTGGAAGGTATTACGCACTCTCTGTGTACGCTTGAGTTCCAGGACAACCGTCGCCTGTACGACTGGGTGCTGGACAACATCACCATTCCTGTTCACCCGCGCCAGTACGAATTCTCGCGCCTGAATCTGGAATACACTGTGATGTCCAAGCGTAAGCTGAACCTGCTGGTGACAGACAAGCACGTTGAAGGCTGGGATGACCCGCGTATGCCGACCATTTCCGGTCTGCGTCGTCGTGGTTACACTGCGGCTTCTATTCGTGAGTTCTGCAAACGCATCGGCGTGACCAAGCAGGACAACACCATTGAAATGGCGTCGCTGGAATCCTGCATCCGTGAAGATCTCAACGAAAACGCCCCGCGCGCAATGGCGGTTATCGATCCGGTGAAACTGGTTATCGAAAACTATCAGGGCGAAGGCGAAATGGTTACCATGCCGAACCATCCGAACAAACCGGAAATGGGGAGCCGTCAGGTGCCGTTTAGCGGTGAGATTTGGATCGATCGCGCCGATTTCCGCGAAGAAGCTAACAAGCAGTACAAGCGTCTGGTGCTGGGTAAAGAAGTGCGTCTGCGTAATGCTTACGTCATTAAGGCAGAACGCGTCGAGAAAGATGCCGAAGGCAATATCACCACCATCTTCTGTACTTATGACGCCGACACCTTAAGCAAAGATCCGGCAGATGGTCGTAAAGTCAAAGGTGTTATTCACTGGGTGAGCGCGGCACATGCGCTGCCGGTTGAAATCCGTTTGTATGACCGTCTGTTCAGCGTGCCGAACCCTGGTGCTGCGGATGATTTCCTGTCGGTGATTAACCCGGAATCGCTGGTGATCAAACAGGGCTTTGCTGAACCGTCGCTGAAAGATGCGGTTGCGGGTAAAGCATTCCAGTTTGAGCGTGAAGGTTATTTCTGCCTCGACAGCCGCCATTCTACGGCGGAAAAACCGGTATTTAACCGCACCGTTGGGCTGCGTGATACCTGGGCGAAAGTAGGCGAGTAAGTTTACGTTGTCGGATAGAGCGTTTACGCCGCATCCGGAAAGAAATATGCAAACAATCCCAAACGCCGCGCTCTGCGGCGTTTTTTTCTGCTTTTCTTCGCGAATTAATTCCGCTTCGTAATTTATTCATAAAACAAATTTAAAATTACAAATCATAATTAAATAAAATGTAACCGCTTTCATCTTGCTGGAAATTCACGCATTTTTTCTTCAACACACCTTTCAACTACAACTTAAGCCTTGTAACAAAAATCATCAAAATATGTGCGGTTGCTCATGTTCTTACATTCTGATTACAGAAAGAGATTGATAATTCGCGTCGCGAAAAATAGTCTGTTCCTGTAGTCAGCGAGACTTTTCTCAACGCTACTTTTTAATTTTTATTTTTTTCGCTGTTCACCTTTGGTGCAGCAATTTATACGTCAAAGAGGATTAACCCATGCGTGCGTTTAGTGGCAAACGTAGTACGCTGGCGCTGGCTATCGCCGGTGTTACAGCTATGTCGGGCTTTATGGCAATTCCGGAGGCTCGCGCCGAAGGATTCATCGACGATTCAACCTTAACCGGCGGTATCTATTACTGGCAGCGTGAACGCGACCGTAAAGATGTTACCGACGGCGACAAATATAAAACCAACCTTTCTCACTCCACCTGGAACGCTAATCTCGATTTTCAGTCTGGCTATGCCGCTGATATGTTCGGTCTGGATATTGCCGCGTTTACAGCGATTGAAATGGCAGAAAACGGCGACAGCTCTCACCCGAACGAAATCGCGTTTTCAAAAAGTAATAAAGCCTATGACGAAGACTGGTCCGGCGATAAAAGCGGTATAAGTCTGTATAAAGCGGCGGCTAAATTTAAATACGGTCCGGTTTGGGCGAGGGCAGGTTACATTCAGCCAACTGGTCAAACGCTGTTAGCGCCGCACTGGAGCTTTATGCCGGGTACTTATCAGGGGGCGGAAGCCGGGGCGAATTTTGATTATGGCGATGCTGGTGCGTTGAGTTTCTCCTACATGTGGACCAACGAATACAAAGCACCGTGGCATCTGGAAATGGATGAGTTTTATCAGAACGATAAAACCACCAAAGTTGATTATCTACACTCCCTTGGGGCGAAGTACGACTTCAAAAATAACTTCGTACTGGAAGCGGCGTTTGGTCAGGCCGAAGGGTATATCGATCAATATTTTGCCAAAGCCAGCTACAAATTTGATATCGCCGGTAGCCCGTTAACCACCAGCTACCAGTTCTATGGTACGCGCGATAAAGTTGACGATCGCAGCGTCAACGATCTTTATGACGGCACCGCCTGGCTGCAGGCGTTGACCTTTGGTTACCGGGCGGCTGACGTAGTGGATTTGCGCCTCGAAGGTACCTGGGTTAAGGCTGACGGTCAGCAGGGATACTTCCTGCAACGTATGACTCCAACCTACGCTTCCTCGAACGGTCGCCTGGATATCTGGTGGGATAACCGTTCCGACTTCAACGCCAACGGCGAAAAAGCGATCTTCTTCGGTGCGATGTATGACCTGAAAAACTGGAATCTTCCAGGCTTCGCCATCGGCGCTTCCTACGTTTACGCATGGGATGCTAAACCTGCGACCTGGCAGAGCAATCCGGATGCGTACTACGATAAAAACCGGACTATTGAAGAGTCTGCCTACAGCCTGGATGCGGTGTACACCATTCAGGACGGTCGCGCCAAAGGCACGATGTTCAAACTGCACTTCACCGAATACGACAACCACTCCGACATCCCAAGCTGGGGCGGTGGTTACGGCAACATCTTCCAGGATGAGCGTGACGTGAAATTTATGGTAATCGCACCATTCACCATCTTCTGATGCCCGACGCGGCAGGTTTTGTGCCTGCCGCACGTTTGAGGAATTTGCTATGAAAAAACTGATTCTCATCGCCATAATGGCATCGGGGCTGGTAGCTTGTGTGCAATCAACCGCGCCACAGGAAGACAGTCGTCTGAAAGAGGCATACAGCGCCTGTATCAACACCGCACAAGGTTCGCCAGAAAAAATTGAAGCCTGCCAGAGCGTGTTAAACGTGCTGAAGAAAGAGAAACAACATCAGCAGTTTGCCGACCAGGAAAGTGTCCGCGTACTGGATTATCAGCAGTGTCTGCGCGCAACGCAAACCGGAAATGATCAGGCGGTGAAAGCCGATTGTGATAAGGTCTGGCAGGAAATTCGCAGTAATAACAAATAAGTGAGAGCTGTAACTCTCGCTTTTCTTATTTCCCTTGCATAAAAAAGCCAACCCGCAGGTTGGCTTTTCTCGTTCAGGCTGGCTTATTTGCCTTCGTGCGCGTGCTCATCTTCGCGGCAATCGCCTTCGGCACAGTGACCGTAAAGATAGAGACTGTGGTTAGTCAGGCGAATGCCATGTTTTGCGGCAATTTCACGCTGACGCGCTTCGATGGAATCATCACTAAATTCGATTACCTTGCCGCAGTCGAGGCAGATCAGGTGATCGTGGTGATGTTGCTGTGTCAGTTCAAATACGGATTTACCGCCTTCAAAATTGTGGCGGGTGACGATACCAGCGTCGTCAAACTGGTTCAGTACGCGATATACCGTAGCCAGACCAATTTCTTCACCCATATCGATCAGACGTTTGTATAAATCTTCCGCACTGACGTGATGGTTGTCCGGCTCCTGAAGAACTTCCAGGATTTTTAAACGAGGAAGCGTTACTTTCAGGCCAGCTTTCTTTAGGGCGGTATTGTTATCAGTCATGCGGAATCTGTCCTGTTACTAAGCGGTTCACTTCATTAGAAGAAGTGACAGAATTTGCTCTTGAGATAATGCGTATCATTATAGAATTGCCACGCCTAAATGAAAACCACAAGTCCCTGGCAAATATTGTTAATAAAAACGTGGCACAGCTTACATTTACAACGGCAAGGCCACTTGAACACCGGGACATTGTACAGGTACAACAGCAAAAGTTACAAATTTGTAGCAATTATTTTGATTGGCATTATCTATTAATACGGCGTAGACATGAGTCTACGCCGCATCACATCAGGCATTGAGAATTTCGTCGAGATGCAGCTCTTCAGAAATTTGTTTAACCCATTTTTCTACACGTTCAGCGGTCAGTTCCGGCTGACGATCTTCGTCGATAGCCAGACCGACAAAGTGGTCATCATCAGCCAGACCTTTTGACGCTTCGAAGTGGTAGCCCGCAGTTGGCCAGTGACCAACGATAGTTGCGCCGCGCGGTTCAATGATGTCGCGGATGGTGCCCAATGCATCGCAGAAGTATTCTGCGTAATCTTCCTGGTCGCCACAACCAAACAGCGCAACCAGTTTACCATTAAAATCAATCTCTTCGAGAGTCGGGAAGAAGTCATCCCAGTCACACTGCGCTTCGCCGTAATACCAGGTTGGGATGCCCAGCAGCAGAATGTCATAAGCTTCCAGATCTTCTTTGCTGCTTTTTGCAATGTCATGGACATCGGCAACGTCTTTACCAAGCTGTTTTTGAATCATTTTTGCGATATTTTCGGTATTACCGGTGTCGCTGCCGAAAAAGATGCCAGTGATAGCCATGAGTGAAATAACCTCTTGAAACTTATTGAAATGGGGGTGGAAAATTGCCCACGGATAAAGGCAATCATAGCAGAACAGGCAGTCTTGCGGAATCAGCAAACGAGCAGGACTGCACACTGTGCTACATGAAAGTGGAAATTTAAACGATGCCCTGACTACGCAGCGCCGCCAGTTGCTGCATTAACATCTCTTCGATCAGTTCGCTACGGCTCATATTGCGCGACTCCGCCAGCTCGTTCAGTGCCTCGACAGCTTCCGCGTTCAGCTTCAGTTCGACACGCTTAAGGCCACGTACTTTGTCGCGTTTTAGTTGGTTACGTTTATTAATACGCAGCTGTTCATCGCGCGAAAGCGGATTAGTTTTCGGTCGTCCCGGTCGACGCTCGTGCGCGAACAGATCTAATGTCGTACGGTCCGTTTGTTCTTTGGCCATGATCTTGGTGACTTCGGGGGAAACAATCAGCCAGGCCTCTGCCCGGATGGATAGCGCGCCATAATACATCAGCGTGAGGAGTCACGCCAACGTCCACGCGCGGAAAGCGACGCGGACGCTGGGTTTTTAATCAGTTGCGTTAATCATTGAGATAGCGACGGATAGCGCGTAATACCGCATCCGGTTTTTCAGCATGGACCCAGTGACCCGCGCCTGCAATCACATGCGCCCGAGCCTGTGGAAATTGTGCCAGTAAATCATCACGGTACTGCTCGCTAACATACGGAGAATTGCCGCCAGGGATAAACAGGGTAGGATGATCCCATGCCGGGATTTTCTCCCAACCCACAATATGCGGATACTGATCCCACAATACTGGCACGTTAAAGCGCCACTCCCCGTCAACAAAAGATTTCAACAGAAACTGAATCACCCCTTCTTCATTAAGATGCTGGCGCATTATTGCCGCTGCTTGCTGGCGTGTTTGTGCGTCTGATTCACTGACTGCGTTGATGGCCGCGAAAATCTCATCATGACGGCGTACGTGATAGTCGACCGGCGCAATATCAATCGCCACCAGCTTGTCAATGCGATCGGGGGCTAGTGCAGTAAGAGCCATTACCGCTTTACCGCCCATTGAGTGACCGATAAATGTTGCTTTGTCGATCTGCTGTGCATCCAGGGTATCAACAAGATCCTGCGCCATCGCCGGGTAATTCATTACCGGATCTCTCGGTGAAAGACCGTGGTTACGCATATCAACCTGGATGATATTGTGATCGTTTACCAGATCGCGAGCCAGTACGCCAAGGTTGTCGAGGCTGCCAAACAGACCATGGACAAGAACGATGGGAGAATTATTGTGCTGGTTTTGTGCAGTTTGCGCGCGGATATTCAATTTCATGGCAAAGTTCTTTTTTTCGCGTTGTCGGGTTAGGGTATTATGTTGACCATTGTGCCACAGGGCTGCAACAAATAAGGTTTATTCCGAGTTTTTCTGCAAGCCAGGCTTGACGCTATCCGCTGCCGGGATTTATTCATATACTCCTGGCGACTTGTATTCAGCTAAGACACTGCACTGGATTAAGATGAAAACGATTGAAGTTGATGATGAACTCTACAGCTATATTGCCAGCCACACTAAGCATATCGGCGAGAGCGCATCCGACATTTTACGGCGTATGTTGAAATTTTCCGCCGCATCACAGCCTGCTGCTCCGGTGACGAAAGAGGTTCGCGTTGCGTCACCTGCTATCGTCGAAGCGAAGCCGGTCAAAACGATTAAAGACAAGGTTCGCGCAATGCGTGAACTTCTGCTTTCGGATGAATACGCAGAGCAAAAGCGAGCGGTCAATCGCTTTATGCTGCTGTTGTCTACACTATATTCTCTTGACGCCCAGGCGTTTGCCGAAGCAACGGAATCGTTGCACGGTCGTACACGCGTGTACTTTGCGGCAGATGAACAAACGCTGCTGAAAAATGGTAATCAGACCAAGCCGAAACATGTGCCTGGTACGCCGTATTGGGTGATCACCAACACCAACACCGGCCGTAAATGCAGCATGATCGAACACATCATGCAGTCGATGCAATTCCCGGCGGAATTGATTGAGAAGGTTTGCGGAACTATCTAAAACGTTGCAGACAAAGGACAAAGCAATGGCTATCCACAACCGTGCAGGCCAACCTGCACAACAGAGTGATTTGATTAACGTCGCCCAACTGACGGCGCAATATTATGTACTGAAACCAGAAGCAGGGAATGCGGAGCACGCGGTGAAATTCGGTACTTCCGGTCACCGTGGCAGTGCAGCGCGCCACAGCTTTAACGAGCCGCATATTCTGGCGATCGCTCAGGCAATTGCTGAAGAACGTGCGAAAAACGGCATCACTGGCCCTTGCTATGTGGGTAAAGATACTCACGCCCTGTCCGAACCTGCGTTCATTTCCGTTCTGGAAGTGCTGGCAGCGAACGGCGTTGATGTTATTGTGCAGGAAAACAATGGCTTCACTCCGACGCCTGCCGTTTCCAATGCCATCCTGGTTCACAATAAAAAAGGTGGCCCACTGGCAGACGGTATCGTGATTACACCGTCCCATAACCCGCCGGAAGATGGTGGTATCAAGTACAATCCGCCAAATGGTGGCCCGGCTGATACCAACGTCACTAAAGTGGTGGAAGATCGTGCCAACGCACTGCTGGCCGATGGCCTGAAAGGCGTGAAGCGTATCTCCCTCGACGAAGCGATGGCATCCGGTCATGTGAAAGAGCAGGATCTGGTGCAGCCGTTTGTGGAAGGTCTGGCCGATATCGTTGATATGGCGGCGATTCAGAAAGCGGGCCTGACGCTGGGCGTTGATCCGCTGGGCGGTTCCGGTATCGAATACTGGAAGCGTATTGGCGAGTATTACAACCTTAACCTGACCATCGTTAACGATCAGGTCGATCAAACCTTCCGCTTTATGCACCTCGATAAAGACGGCGCGATCCGTATGGACTGCTCCTCCGAGTGTGCGATGGCGGGTCTGCTGGCACTGCGTGATAAGTTCGATCTGGCGTTTGCTAACGACCCGGATTATGACCGTCACGGTATCGTCACTCCGGCAGGTTTGATGAATCCGAACCACTACCTGGCGGTGGCGATCAATTACCTGTTCCAGCATCGTCCGCAGTGGGGCAAAGATGTTGCCGTTGGTAAAACGCTGGTTTCTTCTGCGATGATCGACCGTGTGGTCAATGATTTGGGCCGCAGGCTGGTGGAAGTGCCGGTAGGCTTCAAATGGTTTGTTGATGGCCTGTTCGACGGCAGCTTCGGCTTTGGCGGCGAAGAGAGCGCAGGGGCTTCCTTCCTGCGTTTCGACGGCACGCCGTGGTCCACCGACAAAGACGGCATCATTATGTGTCTGCTGGCGGCGGAAATCACCGCTGTCACCGGTAAGAACCCGCAGGAACACTACAACGAACTGGCAAAACGCTTTGGTGCGCCGAGCTACAACCGTTTGCAGGCAGCTGCGACTTCCGCACAAAAAGCGGCGCTGTCTAAGCTGTCTCCGGAAATGGTGAGCGCCAGCACCCTGGCAGGTGACCCGATCACCGCGCGCCTGACCGCTGCGCCTGGCAACGGTGCTTCTATTGGCGGTCTGAAAGTGATGACTGACAACGGCTGGTTCGCCGCGCGTCCGTCAGGCACGGAAGACGCATATAAGATCTACTGCGAAAGCTTCCTCGGTGAAGAACATCGCAAGCAGATCGAGAAAGAAGCGGTTGAGATTGTTAGCGAAGTTCTGAAAAACGCGTAAACACATTTAATAAGAAAAAGGGCGGTCAGAAGATCGCCCTTTTTTACTTTGCTTTATTAACCGTGTTTATTTTTCAGTTCAAAGCGTGGAGATACCAGACCATACAGTGTCCAACCAAGGAAGGTCACGATGGAACCGTACAGCATGGCTTCTTCCCCGGATGAGTACAGCGCATAGAAACTGTACATCGCACCAACAAAGGCAACAAAGTTTGCTACTTTCGCTTTTGACGGTGGCACATTGGCGACCTGCTGAATAATAACTAATGCTGCCATCGACAGAATATACGGGATGATATTGGTCACCACGGCCAGGTTAACCAGCACGTTGAACTGGCTGTTCAGTGACGGGCTAATGGTCATCAGTGCCAATCCACTCTGAATAATCACAATGGTCAACATTCCCTGAACCGGTGCATCCACTTTGGTTACACGGGAGAAAATTTTAGGGAAGTAGCCTTCATCAGATGAAGATTTAAACACCTGGGCAATGGTGAACTGCCAGCCAAGCAGTGAACCGCAGCAGGACATCACCATCAGCGCCATAATGACTTTACCCACTTCTGGTGTGAACATCTGTGCGAAGGCCAGGCCAAATGGTGCCGTTGAATTTGCCAGCTCCATATTTGGCACAATCCCGGCAATCACGTTGGTGGAGACGATATAAATCACCGCCGCACCTAACGTACCGCCAAGGACTGCTATTGGCACGTTACGTTCCGGGTTTTCCACTACTTCGGCGTTGGCACAGGCTGACTCCAGACCAAGGAAAGCCCACAACGTCATAGCGATGGAAGAACCTACAGCGCTAAAGAACGGCACATGGTGCGGGTTCCATGAGTTAGCGTATAGCGTCGGGCTAAACCAGAACCAGCCGATAATGCACAGACCGACGACCGGAATAATGACCCCCCACACAGTAATGCTACTGATTTGCCCGGTAATGCGCGCACCACCAAAGTTAGCCACGGTACAAATCCACAGCACTCCGATGGTCGCAAGACCAATCTGCACTGGCGACAAACTCGCGCCGAGCAGTTCGGTGCCGTAACCAACCGCCGAAATAGCAATCGCGACGTTAGCAATCAGCAGCGAGACACCGTAGGTGTAGTTCGCCATAAAGTTCCCTGATTTACCGAAAGCATACTCCGCATAACCGCCCATACCGCCTGATTTACGGCTGAACATGCCGCATTTTGCGAATGCCCATGCCAGCGCCATTGAGCCTACGGCAGTCACCAACCAGGAGATTATTGAGATTGTCCCAACTTCGGCAAGCTTTGTCGGCAGCATGATGATACCGGAGCCCATCATGTTGACCATCGTCAGTATGGTTAACTGAACGACGCCCATTTTGTTCGATTTAGCCTGACTCATAATTTTTCCCCTTTCAACAGGATGCTTTGCGCATCACGAGGCTTGATGACATAGCACCAAACTTGCTTACGACCATCATGTTCTTCGATATAGACACCCTGAAGCTCCGGTGCAAAACCTGGCAGCAGGTTGATCCCTTCTTCCAGAGCGCTGAAGTAACGCAGAACAGCACCACCCCAGATTTCACCCGGAACAACACACAGCACACCCGGAGGATAAGGAAGCGCACCTTCTGCAGCGATACGGCCTTCTGCATCCGGCAGACGAACCAGCTCCACTTCACCGCGTAAATAGGCGTAGTTGGCTTCTTGTGGATTCATGCTGACACGTGGGAAGTGTTCCTTACGAAACATCTCTTTTTGCAGTTGTTTCACGTTGTGACGGGCATACAAATCATGCATTTCCTGACACAACTGACGCAGGGTATAACCGGTGTAGCGCTCATCATGCTGTTTGTAGATGGAAGGCAGTACTTCTGATAATGGCGCGTCGGACTCAAGCAGTTTTTCGAAGCGTACCAGCAGAGCAGCAAGTTGCTGAAGTTTGGCCATATCTTCTGCCGGAGTCAGCAGAAAGAGGATGGAGTTAAGATCGCATTTTTCCGGCACTACGCCATTTTCGCGCAGGAAGTTAGCAAGAATCGTCGCGGGTACACCGAACGCTTCATATTCGCCGTTACGTGCATCAATACCTGGGGTTGTCAGCAACAGTTTGCACGGATCGACAAAGTATTGATTCTCTGCATAGCCTTCAAAAGAATGCCAGTGCTCACCTGGTACAAACTGGAAGAAGCGCAGATCAACCGCAATTTGCGCTGTTTCATACGACTGCCAGGGTTTACCATCCACCAGTTCAGGTACGAATGGACGAATATGCTGACAGTTATCGAGGATCAGTTTGCGGGCATTAATGCCATTTACTACACAATCCATCCACATATTACGACCGCTGACACCTTCATGCATTTTGGCGTTGATATCCAGTGCGGCAAACAGCGGATAGAACGGGCTGGTGGAGGCATGCATCATAAAGGCGTTGTTCATGCGTTTGTGCGGTACATAACGCTGTTGCCCTTTGATATGGCTGTCTTTTTTATGGATTTGTGAAGTCTGGGAAAAACCAGCCTGCTGTTTATGCACAGATTGCGTAACCAGAATACCCGGATCGTTCTCATTAAGATCCAGCAACAGTGGTGAACAGTCCGCCATCATCGGGATAAACTGCTCATAGCCGACCCATGCGGAGTCAAAGAGGATGTAGTCACACAGATGACCAATTTTATCCACCACCTGACGGGCGTTATAAATCGTACCGTCGTAAGTGCCTAGCTGAATAACGGCGAGGCGGAAAGGACGCGCCTCTTTTGCCCGCTGCGGTGCGACTTCTGTAATCAGTTCGCGCAGGTAATTTTCTTCGAAGCAGTGGGCATCAATACCACCGATAAAGCCATACGGGTTGCGTGCGGTTTCCAGATAAACTGGTGTTGCGCCAGCCTGTAGCAACGCTCCGTGGTGATTAGATTTATGGTTATTACGGTCAAACAGCACCAGATCCCCCGGTGTTAACAGGGCGTTTAAAACCACTTTGTTAGAAGATGAAGTGCCATTTAGAACGAAGTATGTTTTATCGGCATTAAACACTTTTGCCGCATGTTGCTGTGCAATGCATGGCGCGCCTTCGTGAATCAGCAGATCGCCCATTGCCACATCCGCGTTGCACAAGTCAGCACGGAACAGCGCCTCACCAAAGTATTCCACAAACTGATTCCCCGCCGGATGGCGACGGAAAAATTCGCCGCCCTGATGACCGGGGCAATCAAACGCGCTGTTACCCTGATTGACATAATCGACCAGTGCGCGGAAGAAGGGCGGGCGCAGTTGAGTTTCATAATGGCTGGCTGCGGTTTCTAACTGACGACCATAAAATTCTCGTCGCGATTCGCAATTCTCAAAGACACCCGAAATACGGGGCAAATACTCTGCGGGTACACGTTCTTGATTTTCAGTAGCAATAAATACCGGGATGCCATAACCCGTGGCATCGATTTCATCGAGTTTTCCGCGTGTAACATCGTTGAGCGATAAAACTATTGCCGCCACATCGATATTACTGTTTTCATTAATATAGATACATTCTCGCTGCGTGGTAAAACAGTCCGGGCAAGAATCACTAACCGCAATTTTTAATTTTGACATTTTCCAACTCTTTATTTTTGGTAATAGCAGGTCCTCAATTTCTCGAATGAGAAATCGATCGTGCCGGAAAAAAAGCAAAGTTACCCCGCTGATAAATTAATCAGAAGTTTGCTTTTTTCAGAATGCAGAAACCCTTATCAGTCCGGTGGCTGATAATACAAGGGTTAACAGAGAATGAGCACTGCGGAATACAGGCATATGCCTGTAATACAGAGAGTCAGGAAGACCTGTACGCTGAAGTGCCCTTAGTCGGTAGACTAACGGGCATTGAAGAAGTGAAAGTCGAAGCTATTGCGATGAGCAAACTTCATAATATGAGTTGTCCGCCTTATATGGGGCATAGTGCGGCTGTTATTTTCCATTTAATTTACCTTTCCTGATGTGAATGAAGGTGAAGGTATTCTATCCAGGAAATACGGTTGAACTGTGAAGGTGATCAATAAAAAATGATCAATCTTAATTTATTTAATGATGAGCTTTTTACTCAGTAATATAAAATATTGAATTGTTATTTTTGTGTGTTGTTTAAGATAAAAAGCCGTATTTATTATTACGGCTTTAATTAATAAAAGGCAGGATGTATTAAAATTAATATTCAAAGCATAAACCGATACCCAATACCGGTTTCAGTAATGAAATGGCGGGGGCGGGCGGGATCCTGTTCCAGTTTTTGTCGCAGATGCCCCATATAAATACGCAAATAATGACTGTGTTCGACCGCGTTTGGTCCCCACACCTGATTGAGTAACTGGCGCTGGGTGAGCACTTTTCCGGCGTTGTTGAGCAGCACGGCCAGCAGGCGGAATTCAATCGGCGTGAGATGCACCTCTTCCTCACCCCGGTGAATCACGCGGGCGGCTAAATCGACGGTCACATCGGAAAATTTCACCAGCGGATCGGGCGCGGTGGTGGCGGAGTGGCGGCGTAAAGCGACGCGCAGACGGGCCTGCAATTCGCCAATGCCAAACGGCTTACTCAGGTAATCATCCGCTCCGGCATCCAGCGCGGCGATTTTGTCGCTCTCTTCGCTGCGTGCGGAAAGCACAATCACCGGCACCGCGCTCCACTGGCGCAGGTCGCGGATAAACTCAATCCCATCACCATCGGGCAGGCCGAGATCGAGAATAATCAAATCTGGCTTACGGGTTGCCGCTTCCAGCAAGCCGCGTTGCAGCGTTTCGGCCTCAAAGACGCGCATCCCGTCGCCCTCCAGCGCCGTGCGCAGAAAGCGACGAATAGCCTGTTCATCTTCAACAATCAGAACGTTTGTCACATATCCTCATGAAATTCTTCAAGTTCAGGGGCAGTTTGCTGGGGAAGTGTAACACGAAAACAGGCACCACCTTCCGGTCGGTTGAACGCGGTAATGGTTCCGCCGTGTACATCCACAATCGCCCGACAAATTGCCAACCCAAGCCCTACCCCCGGCACCGCCGACTCTTTATTCCCGCGAGCAAACTTATCAAATATCGTCTGCTCCTGGCCTGGTGGAAGACCGGGGCCATTATCCCAGACATCCAGTTGTAGATTTTCGCCCTCAACGTGGGCATCGATACCAATTTCGGCCTGCGCACCCGCGTATTTCACCGCGTTCTCCAGCAGATTAATCAGCACCCGTTCAAACAGTGGCCCGTCAACGTGGATTAAGGTCAGCGGTTCTGGCAGAGAAAGATTGATGGGCGACGATAAACCCGGTTCCAGCATTTGCAGCGCGCTGCCGACCACTTCTTCCAGCGTTAACCACTCTTTCTTCAAATTAAAGCCGCCGGACTGAATTCGCGCCATATCCAGTAGATTATTCACCAGTCGGGTCGTGTTCAGCACATGCTGGCGAATCTCGCTGGCCTGGCGGGCGTGGGGCGATCCTTCGCTTGCCAGATCGAGCGTTAAGATTTCTGCCTGACCGAACAGCACCGTAAGCGGCGTGCGTAAATCATGCGAAAGTGCCGCCAGCAGGGCGTTGCGGATCTGTTCTCGTTCGCTTGCCATCCGCGCCTGTTCTTCGCTGGCGGTCAGTGTCAGCCGCTCAAGGGCATTGGCGACTAACAGCGTAAACGTCTCCAGCAGGCGTTGCTGTTCCGGGATCATCAACTGGCGCAGATTCCCCGGTTCCACCACCACCAGCCCGTAGGTTTTCTCGCCGCTTTTTAGCGGCAAAATCTGGTACGGTACACCGGGTAACGTGTCGGTGCCCGCGCCCGCAGGCAGGCCTTTATCAAAACTCCACTGCGCGATGGCATCGTCCCACGGCGTCATTCCTTGCGGATGTGTTAACGGCTGCAATTTACCGTTGTCATCGGGTAACAGCACCTGACTGCGGGCATGAAACGTGGAGGCAATAAATTGTTCGCTGGTGGCGGCGATGTCCTGCGGACTGCGGCCCACAGCCAGAGCTTTCGACATTTCATATAAGTGCCGTGTGCGTTGCTCGCGGTAACGGGCTACCCGCGCCTGATAACGCACGCCAGCAGTAAGGTTCCCGATCACCAGCCCGACGGTTAACATCACCGCGAAGGTAAGCAGATATTGCACATCAGAGACGGCGAGCGTGCCGCGTGGGGCGATAAAAAAGAGATCGAAACTCACTACATTAATGACGGTGGCGACCACCGAAGGCCAGCGTCCATAAAATAGCGCCACCACCACCACGCCAAGCAGATACAGCATCACCAGGTTGGCGGCATCAAACGCCATCAGCCACTGCATGGCAATTAAGGTGATAACGGCGCATAACGCGGCGGCAACCACGCATCCCTGAATCTGTACCCGCCACTTGTCTTTAAAAGAGCGGCTATCCGGCGCGTTGTTAATCGTGCGGGCGGGTGGGTCATCAAGCGCGACCAGCACCTGATCGAGATCGGGGGCGATACGCGCCAGTCGGTCAGCAAACGTTTCCCGACGCCACCAGCGGCGCGAGGCCGGGCGACCGAGAATAATCTTGCCGAGATTATGTTCACGGGCATAACGCACTACCGCTTTCTCTTCCGCTGGATCAGAAAGTGTTGCCGTCTCCGCGCCCAGCTCCTGCGCCAGACGTAAGGCGCTGAGAATTGCCCGACGTTTTTTCTCCGGTAAGCGATGCAGGGCAGGGGTTTCAACATACACCGCGTGCCAGACACTACCCAGCCGTGACGCCAGCCGCGCCGCAGCGCGGACCAGTTTCTCACTGCCGGTGTTATGCCCGATGCATAAAAGGATCGCGTCGCGCGTGTGCCAGACTTTCTCTTCGCCAGGATGCCCCCGCCAGGCGCGCATTTGCTCATCAACACGATCGGCAGTACGGCGCAGTGCCAGTTCGCGCAGGGCGATCAGATTGCCTTTGCGGAAAAAATGTTCAATGGCGCGCTCCGCCTGCCCGGCAATATAGACTTTGCCTTCTTTCAGTCGCTGGCGCAGATCGTCCGGGGGCAAGTCCACCAGTACTACGTCGTCGGCGGCATCAAAAAAAGGATCGGGCACGGTTTCCCGTACCTGAATTCCGGTGACGCCGCTGACCACATCATTCAGACTTTCCAGATGCTGAACGTTGACGGTAGTGAAAACATCAATGCCAGCTTCCAGCAGCTCTTCGATGTCCTGCCAGCGTTTAGGATGACGTGAACCTGGCGCATTACTGTGCGCCAGTTCGTCCATTAAGATCAGTGCCGGACGGCGGGCGAGGGCGGCATCGAGATCAAACTCGCTGATGTACCGCCCACGGTACGCCTGGCGTTTTAGCGGTAGAACAGCCAGCCCTTCCAGCATTGCGGCGGTATCTTTCCGCCCGTGGGTTTCTACCACGCCAACCACAATATCCAGCCCTTGCGCCCGCAGTCGCTGGGCTTCTGCCAGCATCGCCCAGGTCTTCCCGACGCCTGCGCAGGCACCGAAGAAAACTTTCAGCTTCCCCCGATGCGGCGCGGCAGTTTGTTCCAGTAGACGATCGGGGTCGGGACGTAAGGGTTCGTTATTCATCAAGCTTATCCAGCGCCAGATTGAGTTCGACAATGTTGACGACCGGCTGGCCGATATATTTCACCAGCGGTTGTTGGCTGTATTTTGCGATCAGTTGCGTGAGCTGTTCAACGCTGAGATTACGCGCTTTCGCCACGCGTGGGATTTGCCAGGCCGCCGCTTGCGGGGTGATGTTATTGTCCAGCCCGCTTGCCGACGCCGTCACCAGTTCAACCGGAACGCTCGCGCTGGCATCCGGGTTAGCGGCCCGTAATGCAGCAACGCGTGTGGCTATCTGTTTATCCAGCTCCGGGTTACTGACTGCCAGATTGCTCCCGCCAGAAGCCTGTGAATTATAGGGCATTTCTGCCGTTGCCGACGGGCGACCATGAAAATAGCCGTTGCCGGTAAAATTCTGCCCGATTAATGCCGAACCGCGCACCGTATCACCTTCACGAATCAACGAACCGTTGGCCTGCCAGGGAAACCACCATTGCCCCAGCGCGGTGGTCAGCAGCGGGTAAACGCCGCCAGTAATCAGTAACAAAAAGAGAAATGTCGATAATGCCGGACGTAATCCACTCATGGTAAACCTCACACCAGACCGCAAACGGTCAGCAGTAAATCAATGACTTTGATACCAATAAACGGCACCAGCAGCCCACCCAGACCGTAAATCCATAAGTTACGGCGCAACATGGCAGAAGCGGTAAGCGGTTTATAACTCACGCCTTTTAACGCCAGGGGAATCAAAAAGACGATAATCAAGGCGTTGAAAATGACCGCACTGAGAATGGCGGAGTCGGGCGAATGCAGGCGCATGATGTTCAGCGCATTTAACTGCGGATATGTTGCCGCGAATGCCGCCGGAATAATGGCGAAGTATTTCGCCACATCGTTGGCAATGCTGAAGGTGGTCAGCGAGCCACGGGTCATCAGCATCTGTTTGCCAATATGCACCACCTCGATCAACTTGGTCGGGTTAGAGTCGAGATCCACCATATTGCCCGCTTCTTTCGCCGCCTGAGTACCAGAGTTCATCGCCACCGCGACATCTGCCTGCGCCAGCGCCGGAGCATCGTTGGTGCCATCGCCGGTCATCGCCACCAAACGGCCTTCCCCCTGATACTGACGAATCAATGCCAGCTTGGCCTCCGGTGTCGCTTCGGCGAGGAAATCATCAACTCCCGCTTCCGCAGCAATGGCGGCGGCAGTCAGACGGTTATCGCCGGTAATCATCACTGTTTTAATGCCCATTTGGCGCAGTTGCGCGAAACGCTCTTTAATGCCGCCTTTGACGATATCTTTCAGCGCAATAACACCCAGCACGCGTGAACCTTCCACCACCACCAGCGGCGTGGCCCCCTGACGCGCAACCTGATCGACTTTTTGATCAACATCGGCAGGGAAGTGACCACCGTTAGCCTCAACATGGCGGCGAATGGCATCGACAGAACCTTTACGGATCATGCGGTTGTCGATGTTGATCCCGCTCATCCGGCTTTGCGCAGTAAACGGTACAAAGGTGGCATGGCGCGACTGCACATCGCGCTCGCGCAGGTTAAAACGCTGCTTGGCGAGGATCACAATACTGCGGCCTTCCGGCGTTTCATCAGCCAGCGAAGCCAGTTGTGCGGCGTCAGCCAGCGTTTTTTCATCCACGCCCTGCGCAGGGATAAACTCCGACGCCTGACGGTTACCAAGTGTGATGGTGCCGGTTTTATCCAGTAGCAGAACGTCAACGTCACCTGCCGCTTCAACTGCACGTCCGCTGGTGGCAATCACATTCGCGCCCAGCATCCGACTCATCCCGGCGACGCCAATCGCTGACAACAGGCCGCCAATAGTGGTTGGGATCAGACAGACCAGCAGTGCCACCAGTACCGTTACGCTGACTGCATTACCGCCCCACGCGGAAAACGGCCACAGCGTGGCGGTTGCCAGTAAAAAGACGATAGTCAGGGCAATCAGGAGAATGGTCAGGGCAATCTCGTTTGGCGTTTTGCGTCGCTGTGCGCCTTCCACCATTGCGATCATCCGATCCAGAAATGTCTCACCGGGGTTAACGCTGCACTCAATCACCAGCCAGTCAGAAAGAATACGCGTGCCGCCAGTGACGGAGGCAAAATCGCCGCCGGATTCACGGATCACCGGTGCCGATTCTCCGGTGATGGCGCTTTCATCGACCGATGCGCCCCCTTCAATGACTTCACCATCGCAGGGGATAATATCGCCAGCTTCTACCAGTACGATATCGCCTTTACGCAGTTGATCGGCGGGAACTTTGTCCGCCGCAGCGCCATATTTCGGCTCACGCAGCTTGCGGGCAAAGGCAGTTTTTTTCACCCCTTTCAGACTGTTGGCCTGCGCTTTACTGCGGCCTTCTGCCAGCGCCTCGGCGAAATTAGCGAACAGTACGGTGACCCACAGCCAGCCGCTAATGGCCGCGCTAAACAGCACATTGCCAGGCATCGCCCCGCTTGCCATCGCGATGCTAATACAGGTGGTCAGCAGACTGCCGATCCAGACGATAAACATCACCGGATTGCGCCATTGCGCCTGCGGGTTTAATTTTTTCACCGCTTCTTTCAGCGCCTGAACGACAAGTGTTGGTTCGAATAGCGCCAGTTGTTTACGACTCATATTCAGTGCTCACTCAATATCATCAGGAGAGATATTCCGCCACCGGACCAAGCGCCAGGGCAGGGATAAAGGTCAGTGCGCCAACCAGCAACACGGTGCCGATTAACAGGCCAACAAACAGCGGGCCGTGCGTTGGCAGCGTGCCGGAGCTGGCGGGTTGGCTCTTTTTACTCACCAACGAACCGGCAATTGCCATCACCGGGATAATTACCCCGAAGCGACCGACAAACATGCACAACGCCAGCAAACAGTTCCAGAATGGAGAGTTGGCGCTTAATCCGGCAAAGGCGCTGCCGTTGTTGTTAGCGGCGGACGACACGGCGTACAGCACTTCGCTAAAACCATGCGGGCCAGGGTTGAGCATGGCGCTACGTCCGGCGTCGGTCATCATTGCCAGCGCCGCGCCCATCAGCACCAGCGTCGGGGTGACCAGAATCGCCAGTGCAGTCAGTTTCATCTCACGTACGTCGATTTTTTTACCCAGATATTCCGGTGTACGACCAATCATCAGCCCAGCAATAAACACCGCCAGCAGAACAAACAGCATCATGCCGTAAAGGCCGGAACCGACGCCGCCGAATACCACTTCACCAATTTGCATCAACCACATCGGCACCATGCCACCAAGAGCGGTAAACGAATCATGCATCGCAATCACCGCGCCGCAGGAAGCCGCCGTAGTCACGACCGCAAACAGGCTACTGACCAGCACGCCGAAACGGCTCTCTTTACCTTCCATATTGATGCTGCTGTCCGCGCCGAGCGCCAGCAGATGAGGATTACCCTGAACTTCTGCCCACATCACTACGCCTACGCAGATGACAAAAATCACTGACATCGCCCACAGCAACATGCGCCCCTGGCGACGATCGCCCGCCACTTCACCAAAGGCAAAGCACAGCGCTGTTGGGATCAAGAAAATCGCCAGCATTTGCACGAAGTTGGTCAGTGCGGTTGGGTTTTCAAACGGATGCGACGAGTTGGCATTAAAGAAGCCACCGCCGTTAGTACCGAGCATCTTGATCGCTTCCTGAGAAGCTACAGGCCCCATGGGTAACAGCTGTTGCGCTCCTTCAACGGTATTCACCGCCTGATAGGGCAGAAAGTTTTGCAGCGCACCTTGTTGAATAAAAAACAATGCGATCAACAATGCCACAGGGACTAGCACCCATAACGTGATGCGTAGCAGATCGACCCAGGCATTCCCGAGCGTGCTCATGCTCTGGCGGGTAAACGCACGGATGAGGGCAAAAATCACCGCAATCCCGCTGGCGGCAGAAAGAAAGTTTTGCACCGTTAAGCCCGCCATCTGGCTGAAATAGCTCAACGTGGTTTCACCGCTATAAGATTGCCAGTTGGTATTCGTGACAAAGCTGACGGCGGTATTGAGCGCCAGATCCCACGACAGCCCCGGCAACTGCTGTGGATTAAGCGGCAGATAGTGCTGACCGAGCAACATAAAAAAAAGCACCGCCAGCCCCAGCATATTCAGGCCAAGAATGGCTGAGAGATACTGCTTCCAGTTCATCTCGCGGTCAGAGACGCCAAGCGCGCTAAAGAGTACGCGTTCAACGCCCGCTGTACCGGGAAGAGGTATGTCATTAATCAGCCGCGCCAGCCCGCTGCCTAAAGGACGTGCCAGCACCATTAACACCAGTAAAAACGTGGCAATCAGTAAGAACCCTTGCGCAGCCATCAGAACGCCTCCGCATTGATCAGGGCATAAACCAGATAACCCAGTAATAAAAACACCAGCAACACGCCGGCTATCACGCCTGCACTCACAGTGCACCTCCAGTGGCCTAAAAGTGATATCGGAAGGGTAGAATTCTGGCTGCAAAGATTTCGCAAAAATCTGCGGGCGTGGTGTAAAAAAAGTATAAAAATGGCAAAAGCCATGATTTAACTAATGTTTAGTATTAATTTAACTTTTGTGTAACTTAATTACACAGTGAATGTAAATAAACCATCAATAAACAAAAATAAGTGGTCGGATGAGTAGTAAAATTACACAAAAGGCGGTACTATTTTCATCAGATAAACAAATTCATTTTTCCGGTGCCATTCACCGGGTAGATACAAAAGGGGGAGAAAAGTATGGAACTCTACAGAGAATATCCTGCATGGCTTATCTTTTTACGCCGTACTTATGCGGTTGCAGCGGGCGTTCTGGCGCTGCCTTTCATGCTTTTCTGGAAAGACCGCGCCCGCTTTTACAGCTACCTGCACCGCGTCTGGTCGAAAACCAGCGATAAACCGGTGTGGATGGATCAGGCCGAAAAGGCAACCGGTGATTTTTACTGATTGCCAAACATGACGTTTAAAGAAAACCGCCGGTGGAAACGCTGGCGGTTTTCTTTTTTCGGCGTCTACACTTACTCCTGTAAACCGTTCAGGAGCAGTAATGAATCAACAACTTTTTGATGACAGCACCCTTATCCGCATTTTTGCTTTGCATGAGTTACACAATCTCAAAGATCGAGGACTAACGCGCGGGGCACTCAACGATTATCACAGCCGCTATAAACTCGTCTTTCTGGCCCATTCCCAGCCCGAGTACCGCAAACTTGGCCCGTTCGTGGCTGATATTCACCAGTGGCAAAATCTGGATGACTATTACAACCAGTACCGCCAACGCGTAGTTGTTTTGCTTTCTCACCCCGCCAACCGACGTGACCACACCAATGTTTTGATGCACGTTCAGGGTTATTTTCGCCCTCATATTGATTCCACAGAACGCCAGCAGCTGGCGGCGCTTATCGACAGTTATCGCGGTGGCGAGCAACCGCTTCTTGCGCCGCTGATGCGTATCAAACACTATATGGCGCTTTATCCTGACGCCTGGCTTTCAGGGCAGCGTTATTTCGAACTTTGGCCGCGTGTGATTAACTTGCGCCATTCAGGAGTTTTATGACTACCCATCTGGTCTGGTTTCGCCAGGATTTACGTCAGCATGATAATCTCGCGCTGGCTGCCGCCTGCCGCAATTCGTCTGCGCGCGTGCTGGCGTTGTATATCGCTACACCACGCCAGTGGGCGGCGCATAACATGTCGCCGCGTCAGGCTGAACTTATCAATGCTCAACTGAATGGGCTACAAATTGCGCTGGCGGAAAAAGGCATTCCTTTACTGTTTCATGAAGTGGATGACTTTGCCGCCAGCGTCGAAATAGTTAAACAGGTGTGCGCGGAAAATCGTGTTACCCATCTGTTTTATAACTATCAGTATGAGGTGAATGAGCGGGCGCGGGATGTGCAGGTTGAGAGAACGCTGCGTAACGTGGTGTGTGAAGGATTTGACGACAGCGTGATCCTGCCGCCGGGGGCGGTGATGACTGGCAATCATGAGATGTACAAAGTCTTTACGCCTTTTCAAAATGCCTGGCTGAAACGGCTGCGGGAAGGGATGCCGGAGTGCGTCGCTGCACCAAAAGTTCGTAGTAGCGGATCGATAAAGCCCGCGCCATCCATTACGCTGAATTATCCTCGTCAGCCTTTCGATACTGCGCATTTCCCGGTGGAAGAGAAAGCGGCGATTGCGCAATTACGCCAGTTTTGCCAGAACGGTGCCGGAGAGTATGAGCAACAGCGAGATTTCCCTGCGGTAGAAGGCACCAGCCGTTTGTCCGCCAGCCTGGCAACGGGCGGGTTATCGCCTCGCCAGTGTTTGCATCGCCTGTTGGCGGAACAGCCGCAGGCGCTGGACGGTGGGGCCGGTAGTATCTGGCTTAATGAGCTGATCTGGCGCGAGTTTTACCGTCATCTGATAACGTATTACCCCTCGCTGTGTAAACATCGTCCGTTTATTGTCTGGACCGACCGCGTGCAGTGGCAGAGCAATTCCGCGCATTTAAAGGCCTGGCAGGAAGGCAAAACGGGATACCCGATTGTTGATGCTGCCATGCGTCAGCTTAACAGCACTGGCTGGATGCATAACCGGCTACGGATGATTACAGCCAGTTTTTTGGTGAAAGATTTATTGATCGACTGGCGCGAAGGTGAGCGATATTTCATGTCGCAGCTGATTGATGGTGATTTGGCAGCCAATAACGGTGGCTGGCAGTGGGCCGCTTCAACCGGAACCGATGCAGCGCCGTATTTTCGTATTTTCAACCCGACAACTCAGGGTGAGAAATTTGACCGCGAAGGCGAATTTATCCGCCAGTGGCTCCCGGAGCTGCGCGATGTGCCAGGGAAAGTGGTGCATGAGCCGTGGAAGTGGGCGCAGAAAGCAGGTGTGACGCTGGATTATCCGCAACCGATAGTTGATCACAAAGAGGCAAGGCTGCGAACGCTGGCAGCGTACGAAGAAGCGAGGAAAGGAGCCTGATAAAACGCAGCGAGCGTCTTATCAGGCATCGGTGCTGGCCTGTTAAGATTCCAGCGCCAGCGCGCGGTTTCTGAATTTCAGCGCCTGATACAGCCAAATCATCAACACCACTCCTACACACGCCAGTGCGCCCCAGGTAATTTGATCAAACACTTCAATATATGCATTGATGGAATAGTTGATCGCCCCGGAAGCATCAAACGAAGCCTGCGATGTCTGATCGGCAATAACGCCAGCCAGATAGTTCGCAATCGCGCCGGAAAGCAGCATATAAATGCCAGTTAATACGCCAGTCACGCCAGGGATTTCAATGCGCGTAATCTGCGACATAGCAACCGGGTCGATAAACAGTTCCGCAAAGCCCATCACCGCCAGGCCTAACACCATCAGTGGCAGAGAAGAATGACCATACATTGCGGACCAGCGGGCGCTTAAGGTCAGAATGCAGAATCCGGCGCTCATCAGGCCGAGACCAAGAGCAAATTTTCCCCAGATGCGCACGGTACGATTACCTGCGACGCTCTCTTTAACCACCCACGCCAGGAACACACCGCACAGCATAACTGCGAAGGCATTAATCGACTGGAACATAGCAGTCGGAACGGTATAACCAAACATATCGCGGTTAACGAAGCGGTCGATATAAAGGCTAATCGAGCTACCCCCCTGTTGTGCGAATGCCCAGAACAACATGCTGAAGAAGGTGAGGGTAACAATCAGCCCCAGCTCCTTACGCTGTTTCTGGTTTTCTGCTTTGCGATAAATTTTTGCCAATACACCCAGGCCAATAATAGTCGCGACAATCAAGGCGTATACCGACCACTCTTTCCAGAACAGTACGGTGATCAGCGCAGGTGTTGCCACCAGCAGAACCAGCAGCCATCCCCAGTTGGGCAGGAGAAAGTTTGTCGCACGCAGTACTTTTTTGTTAACGCCGCGGGTATGAGAGAAATGACGATTGCCACATAAGAAAATGACCAGACCCGCGATCATGCCAACCGCCGCCAGGCCAAAGCCCATCGCCCAACTGTACTCTTCCTGGGCGTAGCCACAGGCGATAGGTGCGATAATAGACCCCACGTTACCCGCCGCATACATCAGCGAGAAACCGCCATCACGACGCGGATCGGTTGGCTCATATAGCTCGCCGAGCAGGCAACTGACGTTGGATTTAAACAGACCATAGCCACAAACGATAATCGCCAGGGACAGATAGAGGAATGACGGATGGATCTCACTGGCACCCAGCACCACATGACCGATCGCCATCAACAACGCCCCCAGCATCACCGCCATGCGATTGCCGAGAACTTTATCCGCCAAAAAGCCACCGAGGATTGGCGTGACATACACCAGCGAACAGTAGGCGCTAAATAACTCGTAGGCGTGAGTATCGTTGTATTTTAGTTGATTGGTGAGATAGAGAATCAGCAGGGCACGCATGCCGTAAAAGCTAAAATATTCCCAGATTTGCAGCGCAACGACATAGTAAATAGCGCGCGGCTGTGATGCGTGTTTATTCATAATAATTCCACAATTGACTGCAACGTCACGTAATAGTTGCGCGGCGTGCTTGTGTTTCCTTAAAGTTAAAACTTTGATACAGATCTGATTATTTATGCAATATGCTGTCTGATTGCATAAATATACATTAGCTGAAGCGTGATGATATAAACAATTTGCGTCTTTTGGCGTCGGGTTTGTTTCTTAATATGTCAAAAGATTGGCTATCGACGAACAGGCGAGGTAACGCTATGTTAACGGTGTAGCTATCAGAATACGGAAGGCGCGAAGATGAAAAACACCGAACTGGAACAACTGATTAACGAAAAACTGAACAGCGCGGCGATTAGTGATTACGCGCCGAATGGTTTGCAGGTGGAAGGCAAAGAGACGGTGCAAAAAATTGTTACCGGTGTCACCGCCAGCCAGGCTTTGCTCGATGAAGCGGTGCGTCTGGGCGCGGATGCGGTCATTGTGCATCATGGCTACTTCTGGAAAGGTGAATCCCCGGTCATTCGCGGCATGAAGCGTAACCGTTTAAAAACGTTGCTGGCAAATGATATCAACCTGTATGGCTGGCATTTGCCGCTTGACGCACATCCTGAGCTGGGCAATAACGCACAGCTGGCGGCGTTACTGGGGATCACGGTCATGGGCGATATTGAGCCGTTGGTGCCGTGGGGCGAACTGACCATGCCTGTGCCGGGACTGGAACTGGCCTCCTGGATTGAAGCGCGTCTGGGACGTAAGCCGTTATGGTGTGGCGATACCGGACCTGAGGTGGTCCAGCGCGTCGCCTGGTGCACGGGGGGCGGGCAAAGTTTTATCGATAGCGCCGCGCGTTTTGGCGTGGATGCTTTTATTACTGGCGAAGTTTCTGAACAGACCATTCATTCAGCCCGCGAGCAGGGATTGCATTTTTATGCTGCGGGTCACCATGCCACTGAACGCGGTGGTATTCGCGCGTTGAGCGAGTGGCTGAATGAAAATACCGATCTTGATGTGACCTTTATTGATATTCCTAATCCTGCATAACGAATAATCAGAGGGATCGAAAGTGCAACGAGCGCGTTGTTATCTGATAGGTGAAACGGCGGTAGTGCTGGAGCTGGAACCGCCGGTGACGCTGGCTAGCCAGAAACGGATCTGGCGACTGGCGCAGCGTCTGGTGGATATGCCAAATGTGGTTGAAGCGATACCGGGGATGAACAATATCACGGTGATTTTACGTAATCCTGAGTCGCTGGCGCTGGATGCCATAGAGCGTTTGCAACGCTGGTGGGAGGAGAGTGAGGCGCTGGAGCCGGAGTCTCGCTTTATTGAAATTCCGGTGGTTTACGGTGGTGCAGGCGGACCGGATTTGGCGGTGGTCGCGGCGCATTGCGGGTTGAGCGAAAAACAGGTTGTTGAATTGCACTCCTCCGTGGAATACGTGGTCTGGTTTTTAGGTTTTCAACCGGGCTTCCCGTATCTCGGGAGTTTGCCGGAACAACTACACACGCCACGGCGCGCTGAACCGCGCTTGCTCGTTCCGGCAGGTTCTGTCGGGATCGGCGGGCCGCAGACTGGTGTTTATCCGCTGGCAACGCCGGGTGGCTGGCAGTTGATTGGTCATACCTCACTCAGCCTGTTTGATCCGGCGCGTGGCGAACCCATCTTATTACGTCCGGGAGACAGCGTGCGCTTTGTACCGCAAAAGGAGGGAGTATGCTGAAGATTATTCGTGCGGGCATGTATACCACTGTGCAGGATGGCGGTCGTCACGGTTTTCGCCAGTCGGGTATCAGCCACTGCGGCGCACTGGATATGCCCGCGTTACGCATTGCTAACCTACTGGTGGGTAATGACGCCAATGCCCCCGCGCTGGAGATCACGCTCGGTCAGTTAACGGTTGAGTTCGAAACTGATGGGTGGTTTGCTCTGACGGGGGCCGGTTGCGAAGCGCGGCTGGATGATAACGCCGTCTGGACCGGCTGGCGATTGCCGATGAAAGCAGGCCAGCGTTTAACGCTTAAACGCCCGCAGCACGGGATGCGCAGTTATCTGGCGGTCGCGGGTGGTATTGACGTTCCGCCGGTAATGGGGTCATGCAGCACCGATCTCAAAGTGGGGATTGGCGGGCTGGAAGGCCGTTTACTGAAGGATGGTGACCGACTCCCGATTGGCAAATCGAAGCGTGATTTTATGGAAGCGCAGGGCGTTAAACAGCTGCTGTGGGGCAACCGCATTCGCGCCTTGCCGGGGCCGGAATATCATGAGTTCGATCGCGCCTCGCAGGATGCATTCTGGCGTTCGCCCTGGCAGCTTAGCCCGCAAAGTAACCGAATGGGCTATCGCTTACAGGGGCAAATTTTAAAACGTACCACCGATCGCGAACTGTTATCTCACGGTTTGTTACCGGGCGTGGTGCAGGTGCCGCATAACGGGCAGCCCATTGTGTTGATGAACGACGCACAGACCACCGGTGGTTATCCGCGTATTGCCTGTATCATCGAGGCTGATATGTACCATCTGGCGCAAATTCCGCTCGGTCAGCCGATTCATTTTGTCCAGTGTTCACTGGAAGAGGCACTTAAAGCACGGCAAGATCAGCAACGTTATTTCGAACAATTAGCGTGGCGGCTGCACAATGAAAATTGACCTGAACGCTGATCTGGGCGAAGGCTATGCCAGCGACGCAGAGCTATTAACGCTGGTTTCCTCTGCCAATATTGCCTGTGGATTTCATGCAGGCGATGCGCAAACCATGCAGGCTTGCGTGCGTGAAGCAATAAAAAATGGTGTCGCGATTGGCGCTCACCCGAGTTTTCCCGACAGGGAAAATTTTGGTCGCAGCGCCATGCAGCTGCCGCCAGAAACCGCTTTCGCCCAGACGCTGTATCAAATTGGCGCGCTGGCAGCGATTGCCCGTGCGCAAGGCGGTGTAATGCGTCATGTCAAACCGCACGGCATGTTATACAACCAGGCGGCGAAAGAGGCACAACTGGCAGACGCCATCGCCAGAGCGGTATACGCTTGCGATCCGGCATTGATTCTCGTCGGGCTGGCGGGAAGCGAGCTGATTCGTGCAGGCAAGCAATATGGCCTGACAACGCGCGAGGAAGTGTTTGCCGATCGCGGTTATCAGGCAGACGGTTCGCTGGTGCCGCGAAGCCAGCCAGGCGCGTTGATTGAAAACGAAGAACAGGCGCTGGCGCAAACGCTGGAGATGGTGCAACACGGCAGAGTCAAAAGTATCACCGGCGAATGGGCAACGGTCACGGCGCAAACGGTCTGCCTGCATGGCGATGGCGAGCACGCACTGGCGTTCGCCCGCCGACTACGCTCTACATTTGCCGAAAAGGGGATTGTTGTCGCAGCATAACCCCGCTTAATAAAGAATGAAAAAAGGATATCACCATGCCTGAAGGCCCGGAGATCCGCCGTGCAGCGGATAACCTGGAGGCGGCGATCAAAGGCAAACCACTAACTGATGTCTGGTTTGCCTTCCCGCAGTTAAAATCTTATCAATCACAACTTATCGGTCAACACGTTACCCATGTGGAAACGCGTGGTAAGGCGTTGTTAACTCATTTTTCCAACGAATTAACGCTCTACAGCCATAATCAGCTTTACGGCGTCTGGCGCGTGGTTGATACCGGCGAAGAGCCGCAGACCACGCGAGTATTGCGGGTAAAACTGCAAACGGTTGACAAAACCATTCTGCTTTATAGCGCCTCGGATATTGAGATGTTGACCCCGGAACAACTGACCACGCATCCGTTTTTACAACGCGTTGGTCCCGATGTGCTGGATCCGAATCTGACGCCAGAGGTGGTAAAGGAACGATTATTGTCACCGCGCTTTCGTAACCGTCAGTTTGCTGGATTACTACTCGATCAGGCGTTTCTGGCAGGACTTGGCAATTATTTGCGGGTGGAGATCCTCTGGCAGGTTGGGTTGACCGGAAATCATAAAGCGAAAGATCTCAATGCGGCGCAACTGGACGCACTCGCACACGCGTTACTGGATATTCCGCGACTTTCTTACGCTACGCGGGGGCAGGTGGATGAAAACAAATATCATGGGGCGCTGTTTCGCTTTAAGGTTTTTCATCGTGATGGCGAACCGTGCGAACGCTGTGGCGGCATCATTGAGAAAACCACGCTGTCATCTCGCCCGTTTTACTGGTGCCCTGGCTGTCAGCACTAGGCCGTACGTTTCGGCGCATAGGTTGAAATAAACCGCGCAATGGCAGGTCCCGTCAGCAAAATACTGAACAGGCGCAGGGTTTGCATCGCCATAATGAGCGCCATATCGGCATTGCTCCCTGCGGCGATGACCGCCACGGTATCAAGCCCGCCGGGACTGGTGGCGAGGTAGGCAGTCATAAAATCAATATGCATAAACCGGGTCAGTCCCCACGCCATACCCGCACAAATAGCCAGCAGAGCAAAAATCGACAGCAGGATTTGTGGCAGTGGGCGCAATGCCCGCAGTAATATTTGCTTATCGAAACCAAGACCAATCCGCCAGCCAATTGCCATATATGCCATCGCCAGCAGCCATTCCGGGAGTTCAATCGTGATGAGCTGACCAGACTGGAGCACTGCGCCCGCCAGCATCGGGATGAGCATCGTGCCGGAAGGAAGACGTAGCAAGCATCCCGCCGTACCGGCAACGACCGCGAGCAAAATCGTAAGCAGGAGATTAATGCTCACTGGCGGGAACCAGACGATCTGCTGGTTAACCGCTTCAGCGTTATCGCCCAGCATCATGCGGGTGACCAGAACAGCGGCCCCCGCGACGAACAGCACTCGCAGATATTGCATAAACGCCACCAGGCGAATATCTGCGCCGTAATCTTGCGCCATAGCGACCATTGCCGCCGCGCCGCCAGGAGAAGAACCCCAGGCACCGGTATTTCCAGGCAGTGAGCTATAGCGCACCAATAACCAATCCACGATGGCGCTGGAAAGCAGCGTCACCAGTAAAATGGCTAACACTATCGGCCAGTTCACCGCTAGCGTGGTCAGGATCGAACCGGTCAGGTTTTGCGCAATCATGCAGCCAAGAATGGCCTGCGCGGCGAGAAAAGCGGAGCGGGGGAGTTGCAGGGTAACCCCGCGCATACTGAAGATGATCCCGGCGAGCATCGGGCCAAGCAGGAGTGCCGCCGGGAGATGTAAAGCGAGGAAGCCAATAGAAAGGAGAAGTGACAGAACACATAACATTCCCCACTGCAAAACTGGCATCCGTCACTCCCTGTTTAACTTACCTTTGGTGTATCGATACAGCATAAAGAATGCGCCTCAACGAAAAAATAGCGGTAATCAAGAAAAAGACAGATTTTGGCTAAAGGGCGTATTAAGTACCGTTGTCTCCCTCTCATTTGTAAAAGAGGGAAGAGTAAACGATTGAACTGAAATAAGTCTTATGGCGAGGAATTATTGATCAGTGCACTGACCGGGCTGTCGAAGTGTGATTTCATGGCTTGAGTCGCCGTTTCGACATCTCTGGCACACACAGCGTCGCAGATTTTCTGGTGTAGTGTGATGATGTGATTGCCATACTCTTTCTGATCGCTTTGGGCGTTTAATCCCTCCTGGATGGATTGCCGCAATTGCTGATGTAATGCCTGCAATAACATCATAAAAAGCGGATTTTTTGAGGCAACGGCGAGTAACTGATGGAAGCGGATGTCATGGGTGATAAAGCTTTCGACATCATCGAACTGTTCGCGGATTTTTGCCATTTCAGCCCGTAGGTTAGCAAAATCTTCTTCTCCGCCATTACGGGCAGCAGCTTCCACAACGCCCAACTCTAGCCAGCGACGTACTTGAAGAATTTGCTCTGTTGTTACTTGTTCGGTCGCCAGGGCAAATCCAAACACCACGCGCAGCACTTCATCATCAAATTTTTTGATCCGTGGCACTTTACCGCTGTGCGTTTCCAGAATCCCCAGGGCGGCAAGTGAACGATAGGCCTCACGCACAATACCCCGACTGACGCCCAATTTCTGAATCAACTGAATTTCACTGGGAACTGGCATCCCCGGTGTCAATTTTTGTTCGGCGATCAGATTAAGAATATGATTTTTGACCTGTGACGATAACGTTACGCTGGTCAATAACGCACTCTCACTCATTTTTACTCCTGTTGTACTTTTTCCTGGTCGGTAAAATCCAGAATACCGGGACTGTATCCTTCATATTTTCCTCCAGAACCCTTGATTATCAATAGACTACTGCGCCTGTGCGCCCGCCATGCAGTGCGAATCAAAGACATATTGTGTGAAAGAGTGGCGAAGAAATAGTAAATACACAACTTTTTCGTGACGCCCTTCGCAGTATTGTGCGCTTTTTCTCCTTACCCTGTAAACCTGTTAAACAGGCTTACAGGGTGAAAATAATGTGGAAGAGTGATAACGAACTTTTTGCTTTGATGAAAACCCGGCTATTTACCGCCGTGGTTGGCGATATTCTCGACACGCTGGGCTATATGCACCAGTTTGTTTCTCCGGCAATCAAGCCGCTGGATGTGAATACGGTGGTGGCAGGCCGGGCAATGCCGGTGCTGGAGTCGGACGTTTACGAAACCAAATCGACGTCGGGTAAGACGGCGATTGGCGAAAAACCGTTTGGCATCATGTTTGAAGCGCTGGATGCCCTCAAAGAGAACGATGTTTACATCACTACGGGCAGCTCTCTGCGCTATGCCTTGTGGGGCGGGTTGATGTCTACCCGTGCCATGCATCTGAAAGCAGCAGGTGCGGTACTCGATGGTTACGCCCGTGACTCTGCTGAAATTCTTGAATTGAAATTTCCCACCTTTTGTCATGGCACTTACGCACAAGATCAAGGTCCGCGCGGCAAGGTCATCGACTTCGGCGTACCTATTGAATTTCACGGCGTGCGGGTGAATCCGGGCGATATCGTGTTTGGTGATCGTGATGGATTACTGATTATTCCCCAGGTTGTTGAGAAAGAAGTTATTACCCAGGCCCTGGAAAAAGTGGCAACTGAAAGTGAAGTGCGCAAAGCCATCAGTGATGGCATGAGCACGGTACAGGCCTTTGAAACCTTCGGCGTAATGTAAGGAGAGCAATGAATGAAGGCATTAACCATTGAGCAGGGAAGTCAGGCGCGATTTGTTGATATCCCCGAACCTGTCTGCGGTAAAGGAGAAGTGCTAATCAATGTTGAGCGTGTCGGACTGTGTGGTTCTGACCTCAATACATGGCGGGGACTGAATCCGCTGGTTAATTATCCCTGTATTCCGGGGCATGAAATTGGCGGCACGGTGCTGGCAACTGGCGATATGGCAGGGGCGATCAAGCCAGGTGACCGGGTGGTCGTTCTGCCTTGCACTGAGTGTGGCGTGTGCAGCTCCTGTCTGAGCGGTCGTCCTAACGCCTGTAAAAACAACCAAACTCTTGGTGTGCAACGTCAGGGGGGGATGGCGCAACAACTGACGATGCCTGCACATAAAGTCATTGTCTGTAATGCCTTAAGTGTTGATGAGTTAGCGCTGGTAGAACCGCTGGCCGTGGGACTACATGCGGCCAGACGTGCGCAAATTAATGTGGGTGAATGGGTCGCAGTTATCGGTTGTGGGGTAATTGGCCTTGGCGCTATCGCCGCGGCATCCGCCATGGGGGCGCGCGTAATTGCTATCGATATTGATGATCGCAAGCAGAACATTGCCCTGGAATGCGGTGCGCAACGTTTTCTTAATTCGCAGCAATGTGACGTGGCGGCAGAACTGGTGCTGTTAAATGACGGTCGCGGCCCGGAAGTGGTGATTGAAGCGGTGGGTAATCAACAAACCATTGAACAGGCTACAGGGTTGGTGGCGTTTAGCGGTCGTGTGGTTTATGTCGGTTACGCCAAACAGCCAGTGAGTTATCAGAGTGCGCAGTTCCTGATGAAAGAACTGGATATCCGTGGTTCGCGCAATGCCACCGTGGCGGATTTTCGTGCCGTGCTGGCATTGATGGAGTCCGGGCGTTATCCGGTCAGCAATCTGGTGAGTGCTCACTACCCGCTGGAACAGGCTGATCATGCTTTTAGCGACTGGGCAAGTGATCCCGGCGCGTATACCAAAATCCTCATTGACCTTTAAGGAGCGACACCATGAATGCTTTTTCTTTACATAACAAAACCGCGTTGATCACCGGTGCAGCCAGTGGGCTGGGGCTGGCAATGGCGAAATGCATGATAGTCAGCGGGGCGAAGGTCATTATTGCTGACCTGAACGGCGAGCTGGCGCAAGCGACCGCCGGAACATTGGGGTCGCAGGCCAGTTGGATACAAATGGATGTCGGGGATACCGCAGCCGCGCAGGAAAAAGTTGATGCGCTTATTAGCGAACACGGGGCTATCGATATCCTGGTCAATAACGCAGGCAATCACTGCAAAAAACCGATTGAAGAGATGAGCGTCAGTGATTTTGAGTCAGTACTCGACGTTCACGTAGTCGGCGCATTTGCGTTAACCAAAGCGCTGGTGCCGCATATGAAACAACGCGGTCAAGGCTGTGTGCTTTTTACTGCATCGATGACCTCATTTCTTGGGCAGCCTCTGGTTACTGGCTACAGCGCAGCGAAGTCAGCCTATCTCGGCATGATTCGCGGTATGACCACGGAGCTTGCCGTTCATGGGATTCGCGTCAACGGTATTGCGCCAGGCTGGATCGATACACCAATGTTGCGTAAGGCCATTGAAGGTGATGACGAACGCCGTAACAAAATCCTGGGGCGGACACCGATGAAAAAATTCGGCAAGCCGGAAGATATCGGTTGGGCTGCGGTTTATCTGGCTTCAGACGCAGCGGCATTTGTCAGTGGTCAGGTGCTGGTGGTGGATGGCGGCGCATTGATCGGCTTCTGATGTACGGAGGAATTATGCGCAAACGTGCGTTAAAGCTACATGCCAAAGATAACTGTGTAGTCGCGCTGAATGACATCGCCAGTGGCGATATTGTCTGGTGGGATGAGGGGGAAATGGTGGCCTGTAGTTCCGTTACCCTGGGTCACAAACTGGCCTGCGAAGCGCTGAACAATGGTGATTCGATTCTGAAATACGGCGCCATTATCGGACACGCCACTCGCGATATTGCCATGGGTGAACATGTGCATTCCCATAATCTTGCCAGCAATGCCATCGCCATTTTTCATCATGATGATGCCGGCTATCAGCCAGAGGAAAAAGCATAATGGAAGGTTATGTACGGCAAAATGGTCGACCGGGTATTCGTAATACTGTGCAGGTAATCTTTATGGTGGAGTGTGCCAGCCATGTCGCTAAAAAGATTGCCGAAGGATTTCCTTGTCACGACGTGCAGTATTTTGGTTTTTCAGGTTGTTATCCCAGCGATTATGGCTATCGTCTGGTAAAAAATCTGGCGATTCATAGCAACGTAGGTGGTGTACTGATTATTTCGCTGGGGTGCGAGAATTTTGATCGCCGTCGGCTGGAGCAAGAAGTACGAGAAAGTGGGCGACCGTGCCATACGCTGGTCATTCAGGAAAATAAAGGCACGACCAACACCATTACTCTGGGTAAGCAGTTGGTCGCTGAAATGCTGGAACAGCTTGCGGATACACCGCGTTGTATCCTGAACTGGAGCGACCTGGTGGTTGGTACTATCTGCGGTGGCTCCGATGGCACCAGTGGTATCACGGGTAACCCGGCAGTAGGACGTGCCTTTGACCAACTGCTGGAGAAAGGGGCTACCTGTATTTTTGAAGAAAGCGGTGAGTTGCTTGGTTGTGAGCAGCATATGATGTCGCGCGCGGCTAGTTCGCAGGCACGTGATGCCATCGAAGTGGCAATGGCAAAAGCCGAACGTTATTACAGTTTGATGGGGCTGGGGAGTTTTTCTAATGGTAATGCTGAAGGCGGCTTAACCACTCAGGAAGAAAAATCCCTTGGGGCTTATACCAAGTCGGGCGATGCGCTGATTGCTGGCGTTATTTTGCCGACGCAACAAACGCCCTTTCCTGGGCTTTGGTTGATGGACGTGGTGCCTGATGGTGAACCTCGTTTTGGGTATCCGAATATTAACGATTCCTCAGAAGCACTGGAACTTATCGCCTCTGGCTGTCATATGGTGTTATTTACCACAGGTCGCGGTTCAGTTATTGGTTCAGTGATCGCTCCTATTATTAAAGTGTGTAATAACCCGCAGACGTGGGAGCATTTATCTGACGATATGGACGTTAATGCCGGTCGTGTAATTAGCGAAGGCGCAACGCTCGACGATATTGCAGACGATATTATGCAGGTGATTGAACATGTCGCCAACGGTCAATATTGTGCCGCAGAACGACTGGAACATCAGGAGTTTGTTTTAACGTATAAAGCATTTGATTACAGCAAAAGTGCAGTCTGTCGGGCAGATCCCCGTTAATCGATAAAGCTCTTACAGGTAATAATAATGAAAAAATTACTGACACCACTTTTATTTCTTTTCGCTTTATTTAGTCCGATGCTGAATGCCGCACCGGTAACTATCAAAATCGCCTATGAAAGTAACCCCGGCGAGCCAGCGGATACAGTAGTGAAGCACTGGGCAGAACTTGTGAAGAAAAAAAGCAATGGAGATATTGTTTTCGAACTTTACCCAAGTTCACAGTTAGGTTCTAAACAAGATATTACTGAACAAGCGTTGATGGGGATGAATATTATCACCATCAGTGATGTGGGATTTTTAACTGACTACGATGCAGACCTGGGAATATTGTTTGGGCCTTATTTAACCGAAGATCCGCAGAAACTGTTTGCGATTTATGCCAGTGACTGGTTTAAACAAAAAGAACAGAAACTACGGGAAAAAGGTGTGCATATTGTCATGAGCAACTATCTGTACGGTACCAGGCAGATCATTGCTAAAAAACCGATTCGTACACCTGAAGACCTGAAAGGGATGAAGATCCGCGTGCCGAATAACGTTATGCAGATTAAAGCCATTGAAGCAATGGGCGCAACCCCAACGCCAATGCCGCTGGGAGACGTTTATCCGGCGCTGACGCAGGGGATGATCGATGGTGTGGAAAACCCGGTTTCTGTTCTGTATGGGCAAAAACTGCATGAGCAGGCGAAATATCTGTCAATGGTGAACTATCTGACCAATACATCATTATGGTTGGGTGGTGAAGCGTTTTTCAGTACCCTGACACCTGCGCAGTTAGATATTATTCACCAGACAGCGTATGAAGCTGGTTTATATAGCCAGAAAATTACCACTGAGCAGGATGCGACAATGTTGAAAACCATGCAGGAGCAGGGCGTGGAAATTATCTATCCTGACGTCGCCCCTTTCAAAGAAAAAGCCTTAAAAGTCTATCAACAATTCCCGGAATGGACCCCTGGTTTGTATGACACTATTCAGCAACAGCTGAAATAACTTCATGGCATAAGGACTGGTCGGTGTTTCGGCACCGACCGTTAAGAGCAGAGGTGTTTATGCGTCTTTTAGGGAAAATGATTGAAGTTGCTGCGGTATTAACGCTCTTTATATTGGTAATCATGACCATTGCTGCGGTAATAATGCGTTACTGTTTTCATATGCCATTACAGTGGACAGAAGAGGTTTCCGGTTTATTAATGATTTGGGTAGTCATGTTTGGTGCGGTCGTTGCCGAGCGGGATAATACCCATTTGTCGATTCCATTTTTAGCTGATGCACTGACACCACGCGTGCAACGTGTTTTAACGTTATTTGTCTCTCTGATATCTATTGTTTTACTGAGTGTGATGGCTTGGTCAGCATGGAAATTAGCTGCCGGAACAGCATTTAAAACCACGCAAATATTAAAAATATCCTGGTTTTGGATCGATATTGCGGTCACGGTTGGTGCAATCGGTATCGCCTGTTTTACTGCCTTACACCTGATCAAGAAAACGCCACGCAAGGAAGGTGAATAATGACAGCATTGAGTGAATTACTGGCGGGAAGCTGGCTGGATAACTGGCTAATGATCATTCCGCTTATGTTCATCTGTTTATTTATCAATATGCCGGTATGGCTGGCGATGTTTTGCGGCATTCTGACCTACTTCCTTTGCTATTCAAATGTGCCGTTAATGGTAGCAATTCAGCGTTTGATTGCCACGACGCAAACCCCTTCGCTGTTAGCTATTCCATTTTTTATCTTATTAGGCACGTTAATGAGCTATACCGGTATTGCCGCGCGTATTTTGCAAATTGCCAACGTGTTGATTGGCAGAATGCGCGGTGGTCTGGGTGGGGCTAATATTCTGGTCAGTACCATGATGGGCGGCGTTAGCGCCTCAAACCTGGCGGATGCTGCGATGTTATCGCGCATGATGGTGCCGGAAATGGAACAGAAAGGTTATTCCCGTGGCTTTGCGGCGGCGATAACGGCAAGTGGTTCGCTGATTACACCAATTATTCCACCGGGTATTGCACTGATCCTTTACGGACTGGTGGCGGATGTCTCCATCGGCTCCATGTTTATGGCCGGGATCCTGCCCGGTCTGCTGTGTTCCGCCATGTTGATTGTCACTGTATGGCTGGTAGCTATTCGGCGCGGTTTAAAACCTTCCAGCGAACACTGGCCAAAACCGAAAGAAGTGTCAGTGGCGCTGGTGCAGGCCTGGCCAGCACTGTTCTTAATTGTTGCGGTTATCGGTGGTATTCGGGCAAATATCTTTACGCCAACGGAAGCTGGAGCCGTAGCAGTATTATTGGTGATGTTTATTGGTTTTGTAATTTATCGCGAACTGAAAATCAGCCATGTATTTACAGCACTCTCAGAGACGGCGCGTTCGACGGCATCGGTCATGTTAATCATTATGGCGAGTGCCGCGCTGGGCTGGATATTTTCCCTTGAGCGGGCAGGTATCACGGTTGCGGAGTTTGTGACATCTCTGACTGATAATAAATACGTCTTTTTATTGATTATCAATCTATTGCTGCTGGTGCTTGGCATGTTTCTTGAAGGTAGTGCCATCCTGCTGATATTAGTTCCATTACTTAAACCTGTGGTGGCTCATTTTGGCATTGATCCGGTGCATTTTGGCATCATCATGATCCTCAACTTATCGTTAGGAACGTTATCACCGCCTGTCGGAACGGTGATGCTGCTGGTATGTAATACCGTGCAGGTTTCTGTCGGGCAATTTATGCGAGAAGCGGTGCCACTACTGGTTAGTCTTATTTTACTGCTGTTGGTTATTACCTATATCCCGGCAATATCTTTGCTGTTGGTGTAGAACTAAAAACCCTGCGTGAACACGCAGGGTTTTGTCGGTGTCATTTTTACTTCTTAATATCCGACTTAAAATCACGCTGCGCGTAGCCGGTGTAAAGCTGACGCGGACGGGCAATCTTCATACCGTCACTGTGCATTTCGCTCCAGTGGGCGATCCAGCCAACGGTACGCGCCATCGCGAAGATCACGGTGAACATAGAAGACGGAATACCCATCGCTTTCAGGATGATACCAGAGTAGAAATCGACGTTCGGGTACAGTTTTTTCTCGATAAAGTACGGGTCGTTCAGCGCGATGTTTTCCAGCTCCATAGCCACTTCCAGCAGGTCATCTTTGGTGCCCAGCTCTTTCAGAACTTCATGGCAGGTTTCACGCATTACGGTGGCGCGCGGGTCGTAATTTTTGTACACGCGGTGGCCGAAGCCCATCAGGCGGAAAGAGTCATTTTTGTCTTTCGCACGACGAACAAATTCCGGAATGTGTTTAACGGAACTGATTTCTTCCAGCATTTTCAGCGCCGCTTCGTTAGCACCACCGTGCGCAGGTCCCCACAGTGAAGCAATACCTGCTGCGATACAGGCAAACGGGTTCGCCCCCGAAGAGCCAGCGGTACGCACGGTGGAGGTAGAGGCGTTCTGTTCATGGTCAGCGTGCAGGATCAGAATACGGTCCATAGCACGTTCCAGAATCGGATTAACTTCATACGGTTCGCACGGCGTGGAGAACATCATATTCAGGAAGTTACCGGCATAGGAGAGATCGTTGCGCGGGTAAACGAATGGCTGACCAATGGAATACTTGTAACACATCGCGGCCATGGTCGGCATTTTCGACAGCAGGCGGAACGCGGCAATTTCACGATGACGAGGATTGTTAACATCCAGCGAGTCGTGATAGAACGCCGCCAGCGCGCCGGTAATACCACACATGACTGCCATTGGATGCGAGTCGCGACGGAAAGCATGGAACAGACGGGTAATCTGCTCGTGGATCATGGTATGACGGGTCACCGTAGTTTTAAATTCGTCATACTGTTCCTGAGTTGGTTTTTCACCATTCAGCAGGATGTAACAAACTTCCAGGTAGTTAGAATCGGTCGCCAGCTGATCGATCGGGAAACCGCGGTGCAGCAAAATACCTTCATCACCATCAATAAAAGTAATTTTAGATTCGCAGGATGCGGTTGAAGTGAAGCCTGGGTCAAAGGTGAACACACCTTTTGAACCGAGAGTACGGATATCAATAACATCTTGACCCAGCGTGCCTTTCAGCACATCCAGTTCAACAGCTGTGTCCCCGTTGAGGGTGAGTTTTGCTTTTGTATCAGCCATTTAAGGTCTCCTTAGCGCCTTATTGCGTAAGACTGCCGGAACTTAAATTTGCCTTCGCACATCAACCTGGCTTTACCCGTTTGTTATTTGGCTCGCCGCTCTGTGAAAGAGGGGAAAACCTGGGTACAGAGCTCTGGGCGCTTGCAGGTAAAGGATCCATTGATGACGAATAAATGGCGAATCAAGTACTTAGCAATCCGAATTATTAAACTTGTCTACCACTAATAACTGTCCCGAATGAATTGGTCAATACTTCCACACTGTTACATAAGTTAATCTTAGGTGAAATACCGACTTCATAACTTTTACGCATTATATGCTTTTCCTGGTAATGTTTGTAACAACTTTGTTGAATGATTGTCAAATTAGATGATTAAAAATTAAATAAATGTTGTTATCGTGACCTGGATCACTGTTCAGGATAAAACCCGACAAACTATATGTAGGTTAATTGTAATGATTTTGTGAACGGCCTATACTGCCGCCAGGTCTCCGGAACACCCTGCAATCCCGAGCCACCCAGCGTTGTAACGTGTCGTTTTCGCATCTGGAAGCAGTGTTTTGCATGACGCGCAGTTATAGAAAGGACGCTGTCTGACCCGCAAGCAGACCGGAGGAAGGAAATCCCGACGTCTCCAGGTAACAGAAAGTTAACCTCTGTGCCCGTAGTCCCCAGGGAATAATAAGAACAGCATGTGGGCGTTATTCATGATAAGAAATGTGAAAAAACAAAGACCTGTTAATCTGGACCTACAGACCATTCGGTTCCCCGTCACGGCGATAGCGTCCATTCTCCATCGCGTTTCCGGTGTGATCACCTTTGTTGCAGTGGGCATCCTGCTGTGGCTTCTGGGTACCAGCCTCTCTTCCCCTGAAGGTTTCGAGCAAGCTTCTGCGATTATGGGCAGCTTCTTCGTCAAATTTATCATGTGGGGCATCCTTACCGCTCTGGCATATCACGTCGTCGTAGGTATTCGCCACATGATGATGGATTTTGGCTATCTGGAAGAAACATTCGAAGCGGGTAAACGCTCCGCCAAAATCTCCTTTGTTATTACTGTCGTGCTTTCACTTCTCGCAGGAGTCCTCGTATGGTAAGCAACGCCTCCGCATTAGGACGCAATGGCGTACATGATTTCATCCTCGTTCGCGCTACCGCTATCGTCCTGACGCTCTACATCATTTATATGGTCGGTTTTTTCGCTACCAGTGGCGAGCTGACATATGAAGTCTGGATTGGTTTCTTCGCCTCTGCGTTCACCAAAGTGTTCACCCTGCTGGCGCTGTTTTCTATCTTGATCCATGCCTGGATCGGCATGTGGCAGGTGTTGACCGACTACGTTAAACCGCTGGCCTTGCGCCTGATGCTGCAACTGGTGATTGTCGTTGCTCTGGTGGTTTACGTGATTTATGGATTCGTTGTGGTGTGGGGTGTGTGATGAAATTGCCAGTCAGAGAATTTGATGCAGTTGTGATTGGTGCCGGTGGCGCAGGTATGCGCGCGGCGCTGCAAATTTCCCAGAGCGGTCAGACCTGTGCGCTGCTCTCTAAAGTCTTCCCGACCCGTTCCCATACCGTTTCTGCGCAAGGCGGCATTACCGTTGCGCTGGGTAATACCCATGAAGATAACTGGGAATGGCATATGTACGACACCGTAAAAGGGTCGGACTATATCGGTGACCAGGACGCGATTGAATATATGTGTAAAACCGGGCCGGAAGCGATTCTGGAACTGGAACATATGGGCCTGCCGTTCTCGCGTCTTGATGATGGTCGTATCTATCAACGTCCGTTTGGCGGTCAGTCGAAAAACTTCGGCGGCGAGCAGGCGGCACGTACTGCGGCGGCAGCTGACCGTACCGGTCACGCACTGTTGCACACGCTTTATCAGCAGAACCTGAAAAACCACACCACCATTTTCTCCGAGTGGTATGCGCTGGATCTGGTGAAAAACCAGGATGGCGCAGTGGTCGGTTGTACCGCACTGTGCATCGAAACTGGTGAAGTGGTTTACTTTAAAGCTCGCGCGACAGTGCTGGCGACTGGCGGGGCAGGGCGTATTTATCAGTCCACCACCAACGCCCACATTAACACTGGCGACGGTGTCGGCATGGCTATCCGTGCAGGCGTACCGGTACAGGATATGGAAATGTGGCAGTTCCACCCGACCGGTATTGCCGGTGCGGGCGTACTGGTCACCGAAGGTTGCCGTGGTGAAGGCGGTTATCTGCTGAACAAACATGGCGAACGCTTTATGGAGCGTTATGCGCCGAACGCCAAAGACCTGGCGGGCCGTGATGTGGTGGCGCGTTCCATCATGATCGAAATCCGTGAAGGTCGCGGCTGTGATGGTCCGTGGGGGCCACACGCGAAACTGAAACTCGATCACCTGGGTAAAGAAGTTCTCGAATCCCGTCTGCCGGGTATTCTGGAACTCTCCCGTACCTTCGCTCACGTTGATCCGGTGAAAGAGCCGATTCCGGTTATCCCAACCTGTCACTACATGATGGGCGGTATTCCGACCAAAGTGACCGGTCAGGCGCTGACTGTGAACGAGAAAGGCGAAGATGTGGTTGTTCCGGGGCTGTTTGCCGTTGGTGAAATCGCTTGTGTATCGGTACACGGCGCTAACCGTCTGGGCGGCAACTCGCTGCTGGACCTGGTGGTCTTTGGTCGCGCAGCGGGTCTGCATCTGCAAGAGTCTATTGCCGAGCAGGGCGCACTGCGCGATGCCAGCGAGTCTGATGTAGAAGCGTCTCTGGATCGTCTGAATCGCTGGAACAACAACCGTAACGGTGAAGATCCGGTGGCGATCCGTAAAGCACTGCAAGAATGTATGCAGCATAACTTCTCGGTCTTCCGTGAAGGTGATGCGATGGCGAAAGGGCTTGAGCAGTTGAAAGTTATCCGCGAGCGTCTGAAAAATGCCCGTCTGGATGACACTTCCAGCGAGTTCAACACCCAGCGCGTTGAGTGCCTGGAACTGGATAACCTGATGGAAACGGCGTATGCAACGGCTGTTTCTGCCAACTTCCGTACCGAAAGCCGTGGCGCGCATAGCCGCTTCGACTTCCCGGATCGCGATGATGAAAACTGGCTGTGCCACTCCCTGTATCTGCCAGAGTCGGAATCCATGACGCGCCGAAGCGTCAACATGGAACCGAAACTGCGCCCGGCATTCCCGCCGAAGATTCGTACTTACTAATGCGGAGACAGGAAAATGAGACTCGAGTTTTCAATTTATCGCTATAACCCGGATGTTGATGATGCTCCGCGTATGCAGGATTACACCCTGGAAGCGGAAGAAGGTCGCGACATGATGCTGCTGGATGCGCTTATCCAGCTGAAAGAGAAAGATCCCAGCCTGTCGTTCCGCCGCTCCTGCCGCGAAGGTGTGTGCGGTTCCGACGGTCTGAACATGAACGGCAAGAATGGTCTGGCCTGTATTACCCCGATTTCGGCACTCAACCAGCCGGGCAAGAAGATTGTGATTCGCCCGCTGCCAGGTTTACCGGTGATCCGCGATTTGGTGGTAGACATGGGACAATTCTATGCGCAATATGAGAAAATTAAGCCTTACCTGTTGAATAATGGACAAAATCCGCCAGCTCGCGAGCATTTACAGATGCCAGAGCAGCGCGAAAAACTCGACGGGTTGTATGAATGTATTCTCTGCGCATGTTGTTCAACCTCTTGTCCGTCTTTCTGGTGGAATCCCGATAAGTTTATCGGCCCGGCAGGCTTGTTAGCGGCATATCGTTTCCTGATCGATAGCCGTGATACCGAGACTGACAGCCGCCTCGACGGTTTGAGCGATGCATTCAGTGTATTCCGCTGTCACAGCATCATGAACTGCGTCAGTGTATGTCCGAAGGGGCTGAACCCGACGCGCGCCATCGGCCATATCAAGTCGATGTTGTTGCAACGTAATGCGTAATTAAATGTTGATGCCGGGGAAATCCCCCGGCTATTCAGGAAATCTTTAAAAACTGCCCCTGACACTAAGACAGTTTTTAAAGGTTCCTTCGCGAGCCACTACGTAGACAAGAGCTCGCAAGTGAACCCCGGCACGCACATCACTGTGCGTGGTAGTATCCACGGCGAAGTAAGCATAAAAAAGATGCTTAAGGGATCACGATGCAGAACAGCGCTTTGAAAGCCTGGTTGGACTCTTCTTACCTCTCTGGCGCAAACCAGAGCTGGATAGAACAGCTCTATGAAGACTTCTTAACCGATCCTGACTCGGTTGACGCTAACTGGCGTTCGACGTTCCAGCAGTTACCTGGTACGGGAGTCAAACCGGATCAATTCCACTCTCAAACGCGTGAATATTTCCGCCGCCTGGCGAAAGACGCTTCACGTTACTCTTCAACGATCTCCGACCCTGACACCAATGTGAAGCAGGTTAAAGTCCTGCAGCTCATTAACGCATACCGCTTCCGTGGTCACCAGCATGCGAATCTCGATCCGCTGGGACTGTGGCAGCAAGATAAAGTGGCCGATCTGGATCCGTCTTTCCACGATCTGACCGAAGCAGACTTCCAGGAGACCTTCAACGTCGGTTCATTTGCCAGCGGCAAAGAAACCATGAAACTCGGCGAGCTGCTGGAAGCCCTCAAGCAAACCTACTGCGGCCCGATTGGTGCCGAGTATATGCACATCACCAGCACCGAAGAAAAACGCTGGATCCAACAGCGTATCGAGTCTGGTCGCGCGACTTTCAATAGCGAAGAGAAAAAACGCTTCTTAAGCGAACTGACCGCCGCTGAAGGCCTTGAACGTTACCTCGGCGCAAAATTCCCTGGCGCAAAACGCTTCTCGCTGGAAGGCGGTGACGCGTTAATCCCGATGCTTAAAGAGATGATCCGCCACGCTGGCAACAGCGGCACCCGCGAAGTGGTTCTCGGGATGGCGCACCGTGGTCGTCTGAACGTGCTGGTGAACGTGCTGGGTAAAAAACCGCAAGACTTGTTCGACGAGTTTGCCGGTAAACATAAAGAACACCTCGGCACGGGCGACGTGAAATACCACATGGGCTTCTCGTCTGACTTCCAGACCGATGGCGGCCTGGTGCACCTGGCGCTGGCGTTTAACCCGTCTCACCTTGAGATTGTCAGCCCGGTAGTTATCGGTTCTGTTCGTGCCCGTCTGGACAGACTCGATGAGCCGAGCAGCAACAAAGTGCTGCCAATCACCATCCACGGTGACGCCGCAGTGACCGGGCAGGGCGTGGTTCAGGAAACCCTGAACATGTCGAAAGCGCGTGGTTATGAAGTTGGCGGTACGGTACGTATCGTTATCAACAACCAGGTTGGCTTCACCACCTCTAATCCGCTGGATGCTCGTTCTACACCGTACTGTACTGATATCGGTAAGATGGTTCAGGCACCGATTTTCCACGTAAACGCGGATGATCCGGAAGCCGTTGCCTTTGTGACCCGTCTGGCGCTCGATTTCCGTAACACCTTTAAACGTGATGTCTTCATCGACCTGGTGTGCTACCGCCGTCACGGCCACAACGAAGCCGACGAGCCGAGCGCAACCCAGCCGCTGATGTATCAGAAAATCAAAAAACATCCGACGCCGCGCAAAATCTATGCTGACAAGCTGGAGCAGGAAAAAGTCGCGACGCTGGAAGATGCCACCGAGATGGTTAACCTGTACCGCGATGCGCTGGATGCTGGCGATTGCGTTGTAGCAGAGTGGCGTCCGATGAACATGCACTCTTTCACCTGGTCGCCGTACCTCAACCACGAATGGGACGAAGAGTACCCGAACAAAGTTGAGATGAAGCGCCTGCAGGAACTGGCTAAACGCATCAGCACGGTGCCGGAAGCAGTTGAAATGCAGTCTCGCGTTGCCAAGATTTATGGCGATCGCCAGGCGATGGCTGCTGGTGAGAAACTGTTCGACTGGGGCGGCGCGGAAAACCTCGCTTACGCCACGCTGGTTGACGAAGGCATTCCGGTTCGCCTGTCGGGTGAAGACTCCGGTCGCGGTACCTTCTTCCACCGCCACGCGGTGATCCACAACCAGTCTAACGGTTCCACTTACACGCCGCTGCAACACATCCATAACGGCCAGGGCGCGTTCCGTGTCTGGGACTCCGTACTGTCTGAAGAAGCCGTACTGGCGTTTGAATACGGTTATGCCACCGCAGAACCACGCACTCTGACTATCTGGGAAGCGCAATTCGGTGACTTCGCCAACGGTGCTCAGGTGGTTATCGACCAGTTCATCTCCTCTGGCGAGCAGAAATGGGGCCGGATGTGTGGTCTGGTGATGTTGCTGCCGCACGGTTACGAAGGGCAGGGGCCGGAGCACTCCTCCGCGCGTCTGGAACGTTATCTGCAACTTTGCGCTGAGCAAAACATGCAGGTGTGCGTACCGTCTACCCCGGCACAGGTTTACCACATGCTGCGTCGTCAGGCGCTGCGCGGGATGCGTCGTCCGCTGGTCGTGATGTCGCCGAAATCCCTGCTGCGTCATCCGCTGGCGGTTTCCAGCCTCGAAGAACTGGCGAACGGCACCTTCCTGCCAGCCATCGGTGAAATCGACGAGCTTGATCCGAAGGGCGTGAAGCGCGTAGTGATGTGTTCTGGTAAGGTTTATTACGACCTGCTGGAACAGCGTCGTAAGAACAATCAACACGATGTCGCCATTGTGCGTATCGAGCAACTCTACCCGTTCCCGCATAAAGCGATGCAGGAAGTGTTGCAGCAGTTTGCTCACGTCAAGGATTTTGTCTGGTGCCAGGAAGAGCCGCTCAATCAGGGCGCATGGTACTGCAGCCAGCATCATTTCCGTGAAGTGATTCCGTTTGGGGCTTCTCTGCGTTATGCAGGCCGCCCGGCCTCCGCCTCTCCGGCGGTAGGGTATATGTCCGTTCACCAGAAACAGCAACAAGATCTGGTTAATGACGCGCTGAACGTCGAATAAATAAAGGATACACAATGAGTAGCGTAGATATTCTGGTCCCTGACCTGCCTGAATCCGTAGCCGATGCCACCGTCGCAACCTGGCATAAAAAACCCGGCGACGCAGTCGTACGTGATGAAGTGCTGGTAGAAATCGAAACTGACAAAGTGGTACTGGAAGTACCGGCATCAGCAGACGGCATTCTGGATGCGGTTCTGGAAGATGAAGGTACAACGGTAACGTCTCGTCAGATCCTTGGTCGCCTGCGTGAAGGCAACAGCGCCGGTAAAGAAACCAGCGCCAAATCTGAAGAGAAAGCGTCCACTCCGGCGCAACGCCAGCAGGCGTCTCTGGAAGAGCAAAACAACGATGCTTTAAGCCCGGCGATCCGTCGCCTGCTGGCTGAACACAATCTTGATGCCAGCGCCATTAAAGGCACCGGTGTAGGTGGTCGTCTGACCCGTGAAGATGTGGAAAAACATCTGGCGAAAGCCCCGGCGAAAGAGTCTGCTCCGGCAGCGGCTGCTCCGGCGGCGCAACCGGCCCTGGCTGCACGTAGCGAAAAACGTGTGCCGATGACTCGCCTGCGTAAGCGTGTGGCAGAGCGTCTGCTGGAAGCGAAAAACTCCACCGCCATGCTGACCACGTTCAACGAAGTCAACATGAAGCCGATTATGGATCTGCGTAAGCAGTACGGTGAAGCGTTTGAAAAACGCCACGGCATCCGTCTGGGCTTTATGTCCTTCTACGTGAAAGCGGTGGTTGAAGCCCTGAAACGTTACCCGGAAGTGAATGCTTCTATCGACGGCGATGACGTGGTTTACCACAACTATTTCGACGTCAGCATGGCGGTTTCTACGCCGCGCGGCCTGGTGACGCCGGTACTGCGTGATGTCGATACCCTCGGTATGGCAGACATTGAGAAGAAAATTAAAGAGCTGGCAGTTAAAGGCCGTGACGGCAAGCTGACGGTTGAAGATCTGACCGGTGGTAACTTCACCATCACCAACGGTGGTGTGTTCGGTTCCCTGATGTCTACGCCGATCATCAACCCGCCGCAGAGCGCAATTCTGGGTATGCACGCTATCAAAGATCGTCCGATGGCGGTGAATGGTCAGGTTGAGATCCTGCCGATGATGTACCTGGCGCTGTCCTACGATCACCGTCTGATCGATGGTCGCGAATCCGTGGGCTTCCTGGTAACGATCAAAGAGTTGCTGGAAGATCCGACGCGTCTGCTGCTGGACGTGTAGTAGTTTAAGTTTCACCTGCACTGTAGACCGACGTGGATAGGGTGTCGGTCTACGGTTTAAAAGATAACGATTACTGAAGGATGGACAGAACACATGAACTTACATGAATATCAGGCAAAACAACTTTTTGCCCGCTATGGCTTACCAGCACCGGTGGGTTATGCCTGTACTACTCCGCGCGAAGCAGAAGAAGCCGCTTCAAAAATCGGTGCCGGTCCGTGGGTAGTGAAATGTCAGGTTCACGCTGGTGGCCGCGGTAAAGCGGGCGGTGTGAAAGTGGTAAACAGCAAAGAAGACATCCGTGCTTTTGCAGAAAACTGGCTGGGCAAGCGTCTGGTAACGTATCAAACAGATGCCAATGGCCAACCGGTTAACCAGATTCTGGTTGAAGCAGCGACCGATATCGCTAAAGAGCTGTATCTCGGTGCCGTTGTAGACCGTAGTTCACGTCGCGTGGTCTTTATGGCCTCCACCGAAGGCGGCGTGGAAATCGAAAAAGTGGCGGAAGAAACTCCGCACCTGATCCACAAAGTTGCGCTTGATCCGCTGACTGGCCCGATGCCGTATCAGGGACGCGAGCTGGCGTTCAAACTGGGTCTGGAAGGTAAACTGGTTCAGCAGTTCACCAAAATCTTCATGGGCCTGGCGACCATTTTCCTGGAGCGCGACCTGGCGCTGATCGAAATCAACCCGCTGGTCATCACCAAACAGGGCGATCTGATTTGCCTCGACGGCAAACTGGGCGCTGATGGCAACGCACTGTTCCGCCAGCCTGATCTGCGCGAAATGCGTGACCAGTCGCAGGAAGATCCGCGTGAAGCACAGGCTGCACAGTGGGAACTGAACTACGTTGCGCTGGACGGTAACATCGGTTGTATGGTTAACGGCGCAGGCCTGGCGATGGGCACCATGGACATCGTTAAACTGCACGGCGGCGAACCAGCTAACTTCCTGGACGTTGGCGGCGGCGCAACCAAAGAGCGCGTAACCGAAGCGTTCAAAATCATCCTCTCTGACGACAAAGTGAAAGCCGTTCTGGTTAACATCTTCGGCGGTATCGTTCGTTGCGACCTGATCGCTGACGGTATCATCGGCGCGGTAGCGGAAGTGGGTGTTAACGTACCGGTCGTGGTACGTCTGGAAGGTAACAACGCCGAACTCGGCGCGAAGAAACTGGCTGACAGCGGCCTGAATATTATTGCAGCAAAAGGTCTGACGGATGCAGCTCAGCAGGTTGTTGCCGCAGTGGAGGGGAAATAATGTCCATTTTAATTGATAAAAACACCAAGGTTATCTGCCAGGGCTTTACCGGTAGCCAGGGGACTTTCCACTCAGAACAGGCTATTGCATACGGCACTAAAATGGTTGGCGGCGTAACCCCAGGTAAAGGCGGCACCACCCACCTCGGCCTGCCGGTGTTCAACACCGTGCGTGAAGCTGTTGCTGCTACTGGCGCTACCGCTTCTGTTATCTACGTACCAGCACCGTTCTGCAAAGACTCCATTCTGGAAGCTATTGATGCAGGCATCAAACTGATTATCACCATCACTGAAGGCATCCCGACGCTGGATATGCTGACCGTGAAGGTGAAACTGGATGAAGCGGGCGTTCGCATGATCGGCCCGAACTGCCCGGGCGTTATCACTCCGGGTGAATGCAAAATCGGTATCCAGCCTGGTCACATTCACAAACCGGGTAAAGTGGGTATCGTTTCCCGTTCCGGTACACTGACCTATGAAGCGGTTAAACAGACCACGGATTACGGTTTCGGTCAGTCGACCTGTGTTGGTATCGGCGGCGACCCGATCCCTGGCTCTAACTTTATCGACATCCTCGAAATGTTCGAAAAAGATCCGCAGACCGAAGCGATCGTGATGATCGGTGAGATCGGTGGTAGCGCTGAAGAAGAAGCGGCTGCATACATCAAAGAGCACGTTACCAAGCCAGTTGTAGGTTACATCGCTGGTGTGACTGCGCCGAAAGGCAAACGTATGGGTCACGCAGGTGCGATCATTGCCGGTGGGAAAGGGACTGCGGATGAGAAATTCGCTGCTCTGGAAGCCGCAGGCGTGAAAACCGTTCGCAGCCTGGCGGATATCGGTGAAGCACTGAAAACTGTTCTGAAATAAATATCTGTAATAAGAAATAGCCCTCGCCGCTTCCCTCTACAGGAATGGCGAAGGGCTGTCGGTTTCGACATGGTTGGCCATCATATGATGGCCTTTTTTTATGCCTTAAACGTTAACCACGGTCGGAATCTAACCGCTGGATGAATTAATCCGGCCTCTTGTTGGGCTTCGATAACCGGACCAATATCTTTATAAGCAGCTGGCGCTTCTTCAATACGCCGTTCTTCGCGCAATGTGACGCATTGCCACGGCAACGTTGACTCTTCAGTCGCGCGTGAGTGCATGGCCTGCCGACGCTGGCTGCGTCCTGCTCCGTGACTGCAAGACCACAGCCACTCCGGGTTGCCGCAACCGACTGCAAGCCACGAATAATCGCCCATTGAACCGGGGATTAACGCCAGATTGCCCGCGCGTGCCGGTGTTGCACCTTTGCGATGAATATTCATTTCATGCTCGCGAAGGATGATGTTATGCGGCACATCCACCACCAGATGCGAATTGTCCTGATGAAAGAGATTGGCAAGACATACGCGCACCATTTCGGCAATTGTGACGCGATTTAACCACGCGTAACGCGCCGCCATTCCCATCGCTTGTAGATATTCCTCCGCCAGTCCGCCTGCCAGGCCATATAACCCGCTTTGTGGATGTTTATGTCCGGTGGGCCATTCAGCACGGGCGCGATCCATCCAGCGTCTTCCGACGTAAAAGCCAACATCTCGCGATCCACTGTGGATCATCACCACAATATCGCCCGTTTTCAGCCCTTGTTGCCAGGCAACATGGCGATCAACCACGCTATCAACCACCTGAAGTTCAATAAAATGATTACCTGAACCCGGCGTACCAAGACAAGGATCGCGGAGTAATGGGCGGTCCGTTACCAGTAGGGCGGGTGGGGCATAACGCGAATGACTGTTATGCTCGTTAAGCCCAATGCAGCGGTCAATCTCTTGCGTCATTCGGGGGATATTTGTACGTGTCCAGAGACCTGCTGATGGCAAGGCCGACATGCAATCTGCCGGTCCGCCATCAAAAAGCGCGGTGAACGCTCGTGCGGATAACGGAACATCGCGCTCATTTTGCAGTAACACTTGTGTTAACCGCTGAGTGATTATTTCTTTATTCGCTTCGGCTTGCTCAAGTGTTAATCCGGTCGTCAGCAGCCGCATGCCACAAGAAATATCGGTGCCGATGGCCGCAGGAATGACTAAATCCGGCGTAGAGGCGACTACCGCGCCAACGGGGACGCCATTGCCGGGATGAAAATCTGGCGTCGCACAGGTCTGGCGTACGTAACCTGGATGGTCTGGTATCTTCACTTCTGCAAAATCAAGCAGTTGTGTCACTGCTTTTTCTTCCAGCGGCAGTTCGTCCGGCAGCAGTACGTGGGCACTGGCTCCTGATGGACGACATAATGAAACAATATTGTTGGCGCGGGAAAGTTGGATCCCTTTGCGCAGAAAGGCTTTATCAAGCCTTGAAAGATGATGCATAACGCTGTCCTGAAATATAGACGTTAAACAACCCCCTTTATTGCGAGGGTAATTTTGTCTTTCCGGTCAGCAGCCAGCAAAAGGGAAAGAAAACGCGCGTAGTGTATGCAGCAATGACGATCAATACAAGATAAAAAAGACTATTAACAAACGGGGGTGTTATAAAAGGGGTCAGTTATCGACGCCAGATTGTAAAATATGAAAAATGATAATTTCCAGTGGATATATTTTAAGATTTATTTTTACGCCTGTTTTTACGTCGGGTAACTATCCATTGTTGCCGTTTTTTAATTATCAAAAGTGGGATGAAAACAAATGGATTATTAATGATAATAAAACATGTCTTTATGACGAATAATGAAGATCTTATTTTAAATATCATTGTGTTATGCGCACTGTGTGGTGTCGGAACACCTGTTGTTACGCTAATATCTGGTCGTTATTAACGCATTTCTCATATAATTAAATTACTGACATCTTGCAATCTCATCATATTCATATGTTCAAATTAGAAAATATTTTGCCAACAATATCACTTTTTCGACAAGTTAAATTAAGCATATTGAATTCGCATACAACGCGTTGGTGGTTTTGAATTTATATTCATAGTGAATATACCACGACAAACAATATTCACTAAATGAATTAATAATACAAAATGATAAACGGGAATTATAGAAACCGTTTCTATATTCATTCGTTCGTTTTTTCTGACCGATTACAGCGTTTAATTTTATCAAGTAACAGGAGAAGATTCATGAGTAAGCCTTCAGACCCGCGTATTGATACCAGCCGTGTAATCCATGCGCCACACGGTACGCAGCTGCACTGCAAAAACTGGCAGATCGAAGCTGCCTATCGGATGTTGCAGAACAACCTTGATCCCGACGTTGCCGAAAATCCACAGCATCTGGTGGTGTATGGTGGTATTGGTCGTGCGGCACGTAACTGGGAGTGTTTTGACAAAATCCTTGAATCACTGAAAAATCTGGAAGCTGATGAGTCACTGCTGGTTCAGTCCGGTAAACCCGTAGGCGTGTTTAAAACGCATACCGATGCGCCGCGCGTATTGATTGCCAACTCTAACCTGGTACCGCAATGGGCCAACTGGGATCATTTCAATGAACTGGATCGTAAAGGTCTGTTCATGTACGGCCAGATGACCGCTGGCTCGTGGATCTACATCGGTAGTCAGGGCATTGTGCAGGGAACGTTCGAAACCTTTGTTGAAGCGGGTCGTCAGCACTACAACAATTCGCTGAGTGGAAAATGGATCCTGACCGCAGGGCTAGGTGGTATGGGCGGTGCACAACCGCTGGCGGCGACTCTGGCGGGGGCGTGTTCATTAAATATCGAGTGCCAGCAAAGTAGCATCGACTTCCGTCTGCGTACCCGTTATGTCGATAAACAAGCGAAAGATCTCGATGATGCACTGGCGCTGATTAAATACCATACTGAGCGCAAAGACGCTGTTTCAATCGCGCTGTTGGGCAATGCGGCGGAAATTGTTCCTGAACTGGTGAAACGTGCACGTCAGGGGGCGATCAAGCCGGATCTGGTGACCGACCAGACTTCCGCTCACGATCTGGTTTATGGCTACCTACCGATGGGCTGGAGCGTAGAACAATGGCGCGCTGCACAGCAGGATCCACAGCAACACGCCAGATTGCAAAAAGAAGCGGCACAGAGCTGCGTCGCACATGTTCAGGGGATGCTGGACTTCCAGGCGATGGGGATCCCGGTTGTCGATTATGGCAACAACATCCGCCAGGTGGCCTTCAACGAAGGTCTGCAAAATGCCTTTGATTTCCCGGGCTTTGTTCCGGCTTATATTCGTCCAATGTTTTGTGAAGGCAAAGGTCCATTCCGTTGGGTGGCGCTGTCTGGCGACCCGGAAGATATCTATAAAACTGATGCCAAAATTAAAGAGTTGTTCCCCAATAACGTACTGACGCATCGCTGGCTGGATATGGCGCGCGAGCGCATTGCCTTCCAGGGACTTCCTTCACGTATTTGCTGGCTGGGGCTTGGTGAGCGTCACCTGGCGGGGCTGGCATTCAACGAAATGGTGCGCAACGGTGAACTAAAAGCACCGATTGTGATTGGGCGCGATCATCTTGATACCGGTTCTGTCGCCAGCCCGAACCGCGAAACCGAAAGCATGCTTGATGGCAGTGATGCGGTTTCTGACTGGCCGTTGCTCAACGGTTTGCTCAACACTGCAGGGGGAGCAACGTGGGTATCCCTGCATCATGGCGGCGGCGTCGGGATGGGGTATTCACAACACGCCGGGATGGTTATTGTTGCCGATGGTAGCGAAGAAGCCGAAAAACGTCTGGCGCGTGTGCTGGTGAATGACTGTGCGTCCGGGGTTATGCGTCATGCGGATGCGGGTTATGAAGCGGCAATTGAATGTGCCAAAAACTATGGTCTGAAATTACCGATGATTCGCTAAATATTAACGCCGTCATTTAATATTTGCGCTAATACAGGCGGAGAATAATTCGCCTGTATAACAATAATTATCAAAAAATATTTTTACATCGTCGAGAGAAATATCTCCCGACCCTCTATTGCTGTTTCAAAAAATGACCTCTCATTTTGCAGGAGACTTTTTCATGGAATCAAGCAGCCCTATCCGCAGTAAAAAGCCAGTATTAGAATCAAATACGATTAACGCCGTTCCTGAGTCTGCTCGCCACGGCTCGCCATCCAGTCAGTTTACTTTATGGCTAAGTGCTAACTTACAAATTACCGCTGTGGTGGACGGCGCGTTAGCGATTATTTTTGGCTCCGAAGCCATGTCAGCAATAATTGGTTTATTAATCGGTAATATTATTGGTGGTGCAGTAATGGCATTGCACTCGTCGCAGGGGGCAAAGCTGGGATTACCCCAGATGATCTCCAGTCGTATCCGCTTTGGCGTTAAAGGAGCGGCGCTACCGTTACTGATGGTGATTATTATGTACCTTGGATTTGCCGCGACGGGTACAGTATTATCCGGTCAGGCGATTAACCGGATATTTGGTTTCGAATCGGCATCGACCGGAATTATTATTTTCGGCATGCTGACCGCGATGATCGCATTGGTCGGTTATAAACTTATTCACGTCGTTGGCCGTGTTGCAGGGATATTAAGTATTCTGGGGTTTATTTACCTGGCCACTCAACTTAGCGGTCACTACGATGTGGCTGCGGCATTTGGTCAAAAGCCATTTAGTCTGTCGGTCTTTTTATTAACGATTGCTCTCTCTGCCGGATGGCAATTAACGTTTGCCCCTTACGCCTCTGATTATTCCCGCTATTTACCCTCTGATACGCCAGCAAAATCAATCTTCTTTGCCACCTTTCTGGGAACCACGCTTGGCGCGCAATGTGCCATGACGTTTGGCGTGCTTGTTGCGGCCTGTGGTGCTAACTTCCTGAAGGATCAGGTTGGTTTTATGGGTGAGTTAGCCGGACCCACCTTCGCCATTCTGATTTATACGGTGATTGTTTGCGGCAAACTGACGGTGAACTGTTTGAATGCCTACGGTGGCTTTATGTCGATTCTGGCGACCGTCAGCGCCTTTAATAATCGCAGTCAGGTTTCACAGCGTGTTCGTGCTGCCTACGTTGTAGGGTTCGTGCTGTTGTCGATGGTCGTCGCGCTGGCGGCAAGCGCAGATTTTTTGAATAATTTCAAAAACTTCGTTCTGCTGCTGTTGACGGTATTTGTGCCGTGGAGCGCCATTAATCTCATCGACTACTACTTCATCTCACAAGGTAAAACCGATATTCCGGCACTTTATACCCCGGAAGGGCGTTATGGCGCGTATAACAAAACCGCTTTGACGTGCTATGGCGTAGGCGTGTTGGTGCAGATCCCCTTCCTGAATCAAAAACTGTATCAGGGACCCATTTCTGTCCTGATGGATGGGGCGGATATCTCCTGGATTGTCGGCTTGTTAATTACCGCCGTTATCTATTACCCGTGGGCCAAACGCACCACCTGCGTTCCTGCTTATACGATTTATCCCGAGTCTTAATATGGAACCGATGCTGATTTCTGCAATGGATAAGCCGCTGCAACCGTGGCGCAACGGCGGGGGGTTTACCCGACAGCTGCTTGCCTGGCCCGATGATGAAAACTGGTTGTTGCGCATCAGTATGGCGAATGTCAGTCAGGATGGCTCTTTTTCAGCGTGGCCTGGCGTGGTTCGTGGCCTCGCGATTCTCGACGGGGAAGGGGTGAAGCTAACGTTTGCCGATTCGATCATCAACCTGCAACGTCACGATCCCGCCTTAATTTTCCCTGGAGAAGCTATGCCTGATTGCCAGCTGCTGGGCGGCGGGGTTCGCGATCTGAATGTTATGGCGCGGGAAGGCGATGCGGGGATGTTGCGGGTGCAAAGTGCCGTTGACTGGCGTCCTCCGTCACTTGCGCAAGCGGGCCTGTTCACGCTGTGTGAAGGGGAGTGGATAAGCGGCAAGAAAAGGGTGTTTGTCGCGGCAAATATGTTGTTATGGCTGGTTGCACCTGATGGCAGGCCCTGGCGTTTCGTACCACGGAAGAAAGTCTCCGTCGGTGAGCTGGCGGGCTGGTGGCTTTATTATCTACGAGGGGAAAAATCCTTATGAGTGCATTAACGCTCTGGCGAAATACCACGCTGGCGACGCTTTCCGCTAACGATTGGGGAGTGATTGAAAAGGGGGCATTAATCAGCCGTGGTGACTCGATTGTCTGGCTTGGGAAGGCCACGCAGATCCCCCGTGAACTGACGGCTGATATTACAGAGGAACACGATCTACAGGGTAAGTTGCTGACACCCGGTCTGGTGGATTGTCATACACATCTGGTGTATGGCGGCCAGAGGGCGAACGAGTTTGAGATGCGGTTGCAAGGCGTGGCTTATGAAGATATCGCCAGAGCGGGCGGCGGGATCTTATCTACGGTTAATGCCACGCGGGCAGCCAGCGAAACACAGTTGTTTGAACTGGCGGCGCAGCGACTGCGAAACTGGCAACGTGAAGGCGTCAGTACGCTTGAAATCAAATCGGGTTATGGCTTAACGCTGGAAGATGAAGCACGTTGTTTACGCGTGATCCGCCGCTTGCAGCAATCTACCGGGTTACATATTCAGTCTACGTTTCTCGGGGCGCACAGCCTGCCGCCAGAGTTTGCCGGGCGCAGTGATGATTACATTACGGCGCTTTGCGACTGGATGTGCGTGTTGCATGAACAGGGGCTGATTGATGCAGTTGATGCTTTTTGTGAAAACATCGCCTTTACTCCAGAGCAGGTACGGCGCGTTTTCAGTAAAGCGCAAAGCTATGGATTACCTGTAAAACTGCATGCCGAACAGCTTTCTGACCAGCAAGGCGCGGCGCTGGCAGCGGCGTTTTCTGCACTCTCCTGCGATCATCTGGAGTACCTGAGCGAGTCGGGGATCGCCGCCATGAAAGCGGCTGGAACAGTGGCGGTTTTGCTTCCCGGTGCTTATTACTTCCTGCGCGAAACCCATCTGCCGCCGATTGTCGCTCTGCGGGCCGCAGGTGTGCCGATTGCTATCTCCACGGACCATAATCCCGGAACGTCTCCCAATATGTCATTGCCATTGATGATCAATATGGCCTGTACGCTGTTTCGCATGACGCCGCTGGAAGCCGTTCAGGGCGTTACGCGTAATGCGGCAAAGGCACTTGGACTTATTGACCGGGGTGAACTTGCACCGGGATTACGGGCGGATATGGCGGTCTGGGATCTTAATCATCCACGTGAACTGGCTTACTGGTTTGGGCATCAGCCTTGCCAGGGGCTTATTGTCGGCGGAAAAAGGAGTTGGTAATGAAGCAAACATTTTTGCCGTGGAGTGGGCGTGTTGACTCGCAGGAAACCGGCATCAGCACTCGCTGGCATCAGCATGTGCAACCGTTTAGTGAACAAAGCCACGGCGGTTGTACGCTGATTGGTTTTGCCGTTGATGACGGAGTGCAACGTAATGATGGGCGAGCGGGTGCAGCAGGCGGACCGGGCGCGTTGCGCAGCATGTTGGGAAATATGCCAGTGCTCTGTGAAGGCGCTATTTTCGATATGGGCGATGTACAAAGCGAGGACCACGCGCTGGAATCCGCACAAAATCGTCTGGCGGCTAACGTATCTACAGCCATTGCGCGCGGCAGTTTACCGGTGGTTCTGGGGGGCGGTCATGAAGTGGCGTGGGGAACATTTCAGGGGATTATGCAGTCGCGTCCGGATATTCAGCGGTTACTGATTGTGAACCTTGACGCGCATTTTGATTTACGGATGGCGGAACAAGCCAATTCAGGTACGCCGTTTCGTCAGATGCAAGAGTGGAACGCGCAGCATGGCAAACCGTTTCATTATCGCGTGCTGGGAATAAGTCGTTTTGCCAATACTCAGGCGTTATTTGATCGCGCTGATTGTCTCGGTGTGCGTTATTGGCTGGACGAATCTCTGCAATTTGAACGTGGTTTGCATGAGATCGCTAATGCGCTCTCGGCAGATATTCAGGCTTGTGACGCCATTTATTTAACGATTTGTCTCGATGTTTTACCAGGTTATCAGGCGCCCGGTGTTTCTGCTCCATCACCGTTAGGCGTGCCGTTAAATATTACTGAAGCCATTGTGAATTTAATCGCCGGTAGCGAGAAGTTGATTGCTGCGGATATTGCCGAACTTAACCCGGACCTGGACCGCGATAATTTAACTGCGAAAGTTGCCGCTCGCCTGGTGACCAGTATTGTCCGGCGGGGGAAAACAGATAGAACAAATTAAAACGTTGTCGCAGTAACCCGTTGTTAAACTCATCATGATAAGGAAACACAATGAAAGGATTGATACGAAGAGTCACTGTCACCGTTGTGCTCTGGAGCGTTTGCTCCATTGCGATGGCGAAATCAACCATTACGCTGGATGGCGAACATCTTTCCATTGACCAGGCCTGGTCAATTGCATTAGGTGATAACGGCGTCAAAATCGCGTCGAACGCCATGGAGCGCATGGAAAAAAGTTATGATCTGGTGATGACTGCCGCGCATTCAGGTACGCCTGTTTATGGCTTAACCGTGGGCGTGGGGCTAAATAAAGATCAGCCCATATTTGATGCCAAAGGAAATTTAACGCCTGAGGTGATTGACGCGTCGAAAAAATTTAATGCTGCCGCGCTGCGCGCCCATTCTGCGGGCGTTGGTCCGATGTTACCGGATTATCTGGCACGCCTTTCAATGGTATTACGTTTAAATACCATGCTGCATGGGCAAACCGGCGCACAGCCTTATATTGCCGAGTTGTATGCCGAATTTATTAATCGCGGCGTTACACCGTTAATTCCGGTGCGGGGAAGTATCGGCGCAGCGGATATTATGCTCGCTTCGCACGTTGGTCTGGTGATGATGGGGGAATGGAAAGCCCGAGTAAATGGCGTGCAAATGAGCGGTGGTGACGCGCTGGCGAAAGTGGGACTTAAGCCACTGGTACCGCAGGGTAAAGATATGCTGGCGATTTTATCGAACAACAGCGTCGGGACAGCCTACGCTATCGAAGCTGTTCGTTCGGCACGTCAGTTGCTGAATGTCAGCCCGGTGGTTTTCGCTATGAGTCTGGAAGCGTTGAATGGCAATGTCGCGCCGGTACTGCCGCAGTCGATCGCCGTGCGTCCTTTCCCGCAGTTGGCTGATTCCGCTAAAGAGATTCGCGATGCGTTAAGTGGTTCTTATTTATGGCATAAGCATGACAAACGTGCATTGCAGGATCCGTTATCGTTCAGAACGACGGTGTATACCATTTCTGAGGCAATGCGCGCGTTGCGCGATGCTGAAGATACCATTACCGTGCAGATCAACAGTTCCGATGACAACCCGGCAACCGTGCTGAATGCAGACAAAGCGTATCAGGACTCCAGTCAGGTCGCGCAATATTTTGTTAAAGATGGGGCAATCAGCGGTGGGATCTTCCCGACGGCGAATTTCGAATCGTTACCGGTTGCGCTTGCCACCCAGCGTCTGACCGTGGCGTTAGTGCATGTTTCACATAACAGTATGCGCCGCTCGCTGCATCTTGAAGATGATCACTTTACCGGTTTGTCACGCTTCCTGTCGGCAGCAGGTAATAAAGGTCATGGCTTCGGTTCATTACATATCCCGTTTGTTGCGCTGCATGCGGAAAATGTCGATCTCGCTAACCCGGTTTCTTTCGATATTCAACCGGTTGCCGGAGGTATAGAAGATACCGGTGCCAATAATGACCACGCGGCCAGAAGATTGAAACAGGTTGTCGATAATCTGAACGTGATTTATGGCATTGAACTGATGCATTCCGCACAGGCTCTCGATTTACGGTTGCAGGCCGATCCACAACTGGCATTAGGGAAATCCACCAAAGCAATGTTTACCGAATACAGAAAAGTCGTGCCGTTTGTCGACCAGGATCGGGTCTTTACCCCAGATATTGCAGCTTCGCAAAAATTCTTAGAAGGATATGCTATAAATCAAAAATAAAATTTTTGTTGATTGTTTGTCATAATATCCATAGATATGATAATTGCTATCAATTTAATAATCTTCACTTAACTTGAATCATAATAATCCGAAGGGCGTTTTGCTTTTCGGATTATTATTGTCTGATTGAGACAATTGTCACGCCAGGCTTACCAGGTTATAAATATCGAACATGATTTTTATAAAATATTGATTGCTGCTTTGGTTGCCATTACTTAGCAATAAGTAATGGTTTTTTGATAGTTTCAACTATTTTTAAGGGAAGGCATTATGCGAGGAAAAATACCTAAAACGGAACTGCTGGTGACTTTTGAGGTCGTCGCACGTCATGAAAGTTATACCAGAGCGGCAGAGGAGTTAGCGTTAACCCAAAGTGCAGTATTCAGACAAGTAAGTGCGCTGGAGGAATTTTTACGTACTCCGTTATTTTCACACTCTAAAAAACGCATTTTTCTTAATGATGCAGGGAAGTATTACCTGGGGATAGTAAAAGAAACATTAAATAAGCTGGAACGCGATACCAATACCATTATGACCTGGCAGCCTACGGTTCAGGTTATTGAACTTGCCGTTAATCCTACTTTTAGTACCCACTGGTTAATCCCAAATTTACATGAATTCACAAAGTTACATCCCGATATTATTGTTAATATTCATTCTTTAGCTAATAACGGCGATTTTCTTAATCGGGAGTACGATGCTGTCATTATGCGCGAAAATTTTTGCGCGCCCTGGGCGGAAGTAGAATATCTCTTTGATGAGGAGATTTTGCCGGTATGCAGCGGCAGTTTGCTTGCAATGTCCGATCAAAAACTGTCAGTGGCAGAACTGCTTACTGAGTTACCACTTCTGCATCAAAGCACCCGTATTACTGGCTGGGAAGAGTGGTTTGCTTTATCTGGCGTTAGCAGTCCGCTGGTCAATAACGGACCACGTTTCGATTTGCTTTCAATGCTGATTGCCGCCGTGCGCTCTAATCTCGGCGTGGCGCTGTTACCACGGTTCGCTATTCAACATGATTTGGATAGTGGCGATATGGTGATTCCCTGTGATGTGCCTATTCGTACCGGTAATCGTTTTATTATGACGTGGCAGGAAGAGAAGTCTGACTCACCGCACTTGCAGCAATTTCGTGAATGGTTGCTGGCGAAATCGGTCGTACCGCAGGAGATGTAAAACCTGCGCCTGGCGGGATGCCAGGCGCAGTTATTACCAGTCGATACCCGGCTGCGCCTGAATGCCGTTATCAAAAGCATGTTTGACGGGGCGGATTTCGCTGACCGTATCCGCCATTTTTAATATCTGACTGTGGCAACCGCGTCCGGTGACAATGACACTTTGTTGTGCCGGGCGGTTTTGCAGAGAAGCGATCACTTCTTCGGTGTCCAGATAATGGTAAGCCAGCATATAGGTCAGCTCATCAAGCACCACTAAGTCGTAACGCTTGTCAGCCAGCATCCGTTTGCTTTCCGACCAGACCTCTTTCGCCGCGTCGATATCCGCTTGCCGGTTCTGTGTCTCCCAGGTAAAACCGGTTCCCATAATATGAAACTCAACCCCCAGCGGTTGGAGAAGGTTGTATTCGCCGTTGTCCCATTGCCCCTTGATGTACTGCGCAACCCCCACCGTTTTGCCATGACCCACCGCGCGCGTCACAGTACCAAACGCGGCAGTGGATTTCCCTTTGCCGTTGCCGGTGAAAACAATCAAAATCCCTTTTTTCTCTATCGCCGCCGCGACGCGCGTATCGACCTGTTCCTTCAATTTCTGCTGGCGCTGCACATGCCGTTCAGTTGAAATTCGCGCTTCCATTCATTTTCCTTAATGTCCCGCAGGGCAACTGGCGCAGCGGTGTTGCTGCTCAAACTGACTAAAGAAATTATTGCCTTTATCATCTACCAGGATGAATGCGGGTAAATTTTCCACTTCCATCATCCACACCGCTTCCATACCCAGCTCCGGGTATTCCAGGCAACGCAGACTTTTGACATATTCTTGCGCCAGTAACGCAGCTGCACCGCCAATACTCCCCAGATTGAAGCCGCCATGTTTGTGACAGGCATCGGTGACCTGCTGGCTGCGGTTACCTTTCGATAACATCACCAGACTGCCGCCAGCCGCCTGGAAGGTATCGACATAACCGTCCATTCGACCGCCCGTGGTTGGACCCAGTGAACCGCAGGCCATGTTCTCCGGTGTTTTCGCCGGGCCAGCGTAATAGACAATATGATGCTTCAGGTAATCCGGCATCGGTTCGCCGCTATCCAGCCGCGCTTTTATTTTGGCGTGGGCGATATCGCGCGCCACTACGATGGGACCACTTAACGACACGCGGGTGCCTACCGGTAATCTGGCGAGATCCTGCATCACGTCACGCAACGGACGGTTTAGATCCAGCTGTACATGTTGCGCGTGATTTTCTTCCCGCAGTGAGGCTGGAATATATTGCCCCGGATTGTGTTCGAGTTTTTCCAGCCAGATACCGTGCTTGTTAATTTTTGCTTTGATATTGCGATCCGCAGAACAGGAGAGCGCCATAGCTATCGGGCAAGAGCCACCGTGACGCGGCAGACGAATGACGCGAATATCATGAGCGAAATATTTACCCCCAAATTGCGCACCAATACCAAATTGCTGACTGGCCTCGAGCAATACTTTTTCCAGCTCAATATCACGGAATGCTTGTCCTTGCTCGTTTCCGCTGGTGGGCAAATTGTCGTAATATTTCGTTGAGGCCAGCTTGGCAACTTTTAAGGTTTGATCGGCTGAAAGCCCTCCGACGACAAAGGCGATGTGGTAAGGCGGGCAGGCAGCGGTGCCCAGCGATTTCATTTTTTCGATTAAAAATGCGGTCAGTTTTTCTGGTTGCAATAGGGATTTGGTTTCCTGATAAAGCGCGGCTTTATTGGCAGAGCCGCCCCCTTTATTAATACAGAGAAAATGGTACTCATCACCAGCGACGGCGCTGATATCAATCTGCGCCGGTAGATTGGTTTGCGTATTGACTTCGGTATACATATCCAGTGGCGCATTTTGTGAAAAGCGCAGATTATTTTCCTGAAAAGTGGTGTAAATGCCTTTGCTTAAGGCTTCAGCGTCGTTACCTCCGGTCCATATCTGTTGCCCTTTACTGGCAACAATAGTTGCGGTGCCGGTATCCTGACAGTTGGGTAATACCCCTTTTGCTGAGACTTCAGCATTACGTAATAACTGCAACGCAACGTATTTATCATTACTACTGGCGTGCGGATCGTTAAGAATGCTGGCGACCTGTTGCAAATGAGCGGAACGTAAGAAAAAAGAGGCTTCATAAAATGCCTGCCGGGCAAGCAGCGTTAATGCTTCAGGAGCGATTTTTATCACTTCTTCGCCGTCTAATTCCGTTACTGTAATATGTTGATCGCTAATTAATGTATATTCTGTACCGTCTTTATTTTGTAGAAACGGTTCTTGCCAGATAAATGGTTTGGACATATTTCACTTTTCACCTTAAACGTTAGTTTTACTTAATTGCCGTCTAACTTCATGATCCGGCTTATAAAAATGCGTAGTCATTGGCTTCTGATTGCTTAAGATCCCCCTCAGGGCAGAGCAACGTTCGATTCATTGGGTTTTAATGCTTTACCCCGACAGCCCTCGCCGAAATGTTCGCCTTCCCACCGACTCACCATCGCAGCGCCCATTGCGTTGCTCATGACGTTTGTCGCGGAACGCCCCATATCAAGGAACGGATCAACGCCCATCAGCAAGATCAGCCCCGCTTCCGGAATATTGAACTGGTTGAGCGTGGCGGCGATAACCACCATTGAGGCGCGTGGTACGCCAGCCATTCCTTTCGAGGTCAACATCAGGATCAACAGCATGGTGATTTGCTCACCGATGGATAAATGGATATTGCAGGCCTGGGCGATGAAAACTGTGGCGAAGGAGCAGTAGGCCATTGATCCAACGAGATTAAATGAGTAGCCAATGGGTAAGACAAAGCTGGCAATTTTGGGGGAAACGCCAAATTGCTCCAGTTTTTCAAGCGTTCCCGGAAAAGCCGCTTCAGAACTGGATGTGGTAAATGCCAGCAGGGCGGGTTCCGAAAGGGCACGGGTCAGGCGTCTGATGCAGGGGCCGACATAAACGATGGCCAGACCGATAAGCAGCACCCAAAGTAACAACATGGTGAAATAAAATTCACCCATAAAGATCCCGGCGCTCACCATAACTGCCAGTCCTCGTTCAGCAATCAATGCTGAAATAGCGGCGAATACGGTCAGGGGAGCGAAGAGCATGACGTAGCCAGTGAGCTTTAACATGGCATGTGCCAGCGAATCTAAGGCGTGAACGATGGCGCTGCCTTTCTCACCAATCGCCGTCAGGCTACAGCCGAGGAAAATTGAGAACACCACGATTTGCAAAATTTCATTGTGTGCCATGGCATCGACAATGCTGGTGGGGAAAGCATGCGAAATAAATACTTTTAGTGTAAAGGGTTCTGACGCGACCACTCCGGTGGTTTCGGCACCGTGTGCAACAAAATTAATTCCTGTGCCTGGCATGAAGAAATTTACCGTTATCAAGCCTAAGGCAATTGACAGCAATGAGGCGCAAATAAATAAAAAGAGTGTTTTAGAAAAAATACGACCAAGGGCTTTGGCATCTCCCATTTTAGCTATACCTACCACCAGGGTAGAGACCACTAACGGAGCGATAATCATTTTTATCAGTCGTAAGAAAATCGTCGTGAATATCGATATTTCTTGCGCATAGAGTTTTGCGGTTTCCGGTGAAGCAGTGTTATTGAGCACTACGCCGATAATCATTCCAAGTACCAGCGCCAAAAGAATCATCGTGGTTAAACTTATTTTCTTCATTTTTTCCTCCATCAGGTGCACGGCGATAAATCAGAATCAGGAGAAGTAGATGCCTGAATAGAGATTCAGGCATCTACCTGCTATTACAACCTTACAAATAGCTGAAGTGTTGAACTGCAATAAGTGACGGGATGTCAGTTGGCTAAAAGTATTCGGATTTTTACAAATCGAAACTCATATTTAATAAAGGTGCATGTTGCTGTGCACCATAGACATCATTGTCACCTACATTCCCGGAGATAATATCTCGTGGCATGACGATTTTTACTGCGTTAGAAGGATCAAACCAGACAATACGGTGAATAAAGTCAGGTTCAACATGATATAAGCGCGCAATCAGTTCTGGGGTTAATTGCCCTGATGATTTAACTCGCTCATAGTTTTCTTTCGTTTTAAATAAAATATCTAAAACCAGTTCGTAAGGTCCGGCATTTTTCGAACGAATGACTTGCGCCAGTGAGACAATTGACTGTTTCATGCCTGAACTCCTTCTGGCGTCACCTGTTCAATATGGAAATCAAAACGCAGAGCGTCGTTGGCTTCAATCAGGTGATATATGGAAAATTCGTATACCGGCCCGCCCTGGATATCAGAAGGGGAGAACGGGAACGCCAGATTGCCTGCGGTAGCGATGCGGTTTTCATAGCCGTAGTGCAGCATGGTAGAGCGCACCAGCGAGCAAACGCTATTGGCAATTTCCTGGGTCGGTGCAACTACATCAAGGACAATCCCCAGCTCATGCCCGGCAGTTTGCATCGGTTCATGGTCGCCCATCACCCCGTTTTTGCCGTACAGGTGGAAATTGATGCGAATGCTGTCATCGTCGAGCGACAGGTTACGTGAAACGCTGGTTTTGACTTCATCGATGATTTTATCGATCCCGGCGATCATGATCGGGTCGCGCGTTCCTGCGATGGTCAGACAGCGGAAGCCCACCCGTCGCGCACCTTCCAGTTTCAGGGCATACGGCGTTTCTTCATGCTTAGAACCGCTGACGTACACTTCGCCGTCATTGACCGCTTTAAATGTGCAGCCTTTCAGGTTCAACACGCCGCCAGGTCCAGGCAGGAAGTAGGGATCGGATTTCTCATACAGTGTGTGTGCAGCCGCTGACGTTTCGGTAAATTTACGCTTCGGATTAAATGTCTTCAGCGTAAAGCCGTTGTCATCAATGATGCCCATCGCACAGTCAGAGCCTGAGCCGGGCGTTGCGGCGATTGCCGCGCATTCAAGGATTTTCCCACAATGCAGCGCCAGACCTTCATCAAAGCCTTGCATGATCGGGAGCGCAGCAAAGCAGGCCGGGTCGTAAGCGCGCCCGCCCAGCACCACTTGCGCGCCTTCTTTCAGCGCCCGCTGGAAGGGTTCGATGCCCATTTGCGCAACGATATACGTACTTTCGTCAATCGCGTCGTGGGTTAACGGCGGGACAAAATCCAGCGCCGTGATTTTGCCGTTATCCAGCGCCTGGTGGACGATGGCTTTGTCAACGTCTGCCGGGATCAGCGCCATCGAGAACACGAGTCGCTCTTCCCGGGCAATCTCATGAATTATTTCTCGGCACCACTCCAGGTGTGGTGCGGCACCAGAACCGCCAGCTGTTCCGATCACCACCGGTATATTATTTTGCACGCCTGCGGTGATCATATAGCGCAGATCGCGCTTGACCCCTGCGCGATCGGTAAACGGTTTGCCCGCTCCGAGGTAGTGGGGGCCAGGATCGGAAGAGCCTGCATCAACGGCGATCAGATCGGGCGATTCTGCCATCGCTTTGCGGAAGCTCTCTTCCGGGAATCCATACCCGAGGATTGCCGTTGGCGATAAGACTTTAAAAGAACGAGCCATTTGTTAATCCTTAGCCTGCAACAGCGCGATAGTACGATTCATTTCGTTGAAGACGATATCGAGGCCTTCGTCAAAGCCCATCCCTGGCTTTACCAGCATACGCATAGGGCGAGCGGCAAGGGCGACGTGGACACAGGTGCGGGCACTGACATCAGTTTCATTGCAGGTGCCGCCCTGGTACGCTTCCATGCTGTGGCTGTTGCAGTAAAGAACCGCATCGACGATGTTGTGAATACTGCCCAGATCCGGGGTTTTGATTTGCACCATGTGACAACTGGCGGCATCAGTGAAATCAACAATATCCTGGTAGGTGTTACACCATTCATCGGCCACAATTTTCACGCCGGAACCGAGGCGCGTCAGCTCTTTGGTAATCGCGGTCAGCAGGCGAATTTGATCGGGCTTGTTACCGGCATCGACCGGCCCTTCAATGTAGAGCGGCAGGCCTTGCGCTTCTTTTTCCAGGCTGGCGATGTATTGCGCACAGCGAAGCGGATCCATATCGAAGATCAGACCGATAGTGCCGTATACATCGATGTGCAGGGTAGGGTGGTAGCGTGCGCTGGTGCGCTTGCTCAGAATACGATCCGACAGCCAGCGGACATATTCGCGCAGTTTTTCACCTTTAAAGCCCAGTTTCTCTTCGACGTTATTAATCAGTGCATGGGGCAGCACGTCGATGCCCTTAAGGATCATCTTATCGACGGCGATATATCGATCGTCCCCGCTCTGACCAAATAATGGAATGGATTCCGCCACGCGTGGCAACTGCCATTCATCGCAAACTACTTCAGTTTTCAGACGGCCGGTTGCCAGCGCGGTAGCATCAAGCAGCGCCTGTGATAATCCGTAGCGCACGGCGGTATGCAGCAAGTTGCCGTCAATACGCAATTTGTCGAAGAAACGGGCATTCGGCAGGAAAGCATCCACATCGCGGCCTACCAGTAATGGCTTGATATGGTCGTTGAGGAACGGAATAAAGTGCTCAGCGAGGAACAGTGGATCGCGACCACCTGCCCCGGAATACTGTACGGCAGCACAGTCACCTACGGCGACCGAGCCGTTTTCCAGAATCAACTGTACTGATACGCACTCCCCGGCCTGACGAACGGCGTTAAACCCCTGTGTTACCGGCTCCCCGGTATAAAAAAAGCCGTCATGACCCGCTCCGTTTTTTATCGCCTGCTGGTCATCGAAATAGAATGAGGAGTAGCCAGCGGTGAACAGAGCCTGTTTTATTTTCATTATGGTCTTCCTATTAATTTACTGTGGGATACAGCATTGATGTCATCTACAACCATCTGGAATGTCGGTTGGCGTCCTTCAAAGCGTGCGCGTTCCGCAACGTAATCGTGGTGGAGGTCGAGAATATCTTTTGGCAATGGAACGGCTCCGGCTTCCAGTACGCGTATCGCGCCGGTGTTGTCACGGACCGGAAGAATTTTGCCCGCGTTGCAGGCGGCTGGCGCAAACGGCACATCCAGTACGCCCGCTTCAAATGCCAGCACCGTACCGCGCGCAATATCACCATTACCCAGTTCGAACACTTTATTCAGTACCGCGCGAACCTCGCTCTTAATCAGTTCAATTTCCAGTTCAACCGCAGGGCACGGCGGGAATTTCTGCTCGTTGACCATGTTGAGCATCTGGCGGGAGGCTTTCAGCCCCTGAATGTTGGCAGCGGCAGTCGGGATGCCCCAGGCTTCGTGCGGACTTTTGGTGATGACTTTGGTGGCACCAGACATCCCCGCGACGGCTGCGCCCCAGGAGATAATAGCGAACGCTTTCGATTCGTCTTCCGGAAAGCCGCCCATCCACTGGTGAAACACGGTACTTAATTCATAGTCGGTATAGCCATAGCTCTGAAAATATTCGTGTGCAAGTTCACGCAGAGACTGGATCGCCGCAACATCCTGCGTCAGGCTGCCGACCTGTCCATAACCAACGGTGATAGATTTCACACCCTGTTCCAGCGCCAGCAAGCCTTCGATTATCGCGATAGAGTGCGAGATAAACGGCGGGATCAGGGTACCCGTTAGTGGGCCAAACGGTTCGCGGTTGATGCGGATCCCGTGTTCTTCATACATCCCCATTAAACGGTCGCAGTACTGCCAGTCGCGGATCGATTTTTCCAGCGTTACGCGCTTGGCATACGGAATATTGTAGGAAATGCCGCCGCCTTCATAACTGGTAAAGCCGCTGGCCATCGAGATTTCAGCCAGCAGACGCGCATCTGGCGTGCCGTGGCGGATCTGTAGCGGTTTTTGCAGAGTTTCGGTGAGGCGACGGCAAGCTGCGACGCCGTGGTTAACGACCGGTAAACCGTTCAGTTTAGAGGTTCCGGCTTCGATGGATTTTTTAATCCCTACAGCCGCTTCTTCGTACCGATTCAGACGGGTATATGCATCGATGGTGCTCGGCAGCAGATCGCACTCTTCTTGTAGTGTTTTCAGTAGTTCGATGTGTTCGTCCATCAGCGCCACGCCTGCGCGCGGTTGGCTAAGAGTTTTACCTTCCTTGTCTGCTTTCAGCAGGGCAAGAGAGAAGCGTTTATGCTCAGGAATGGTTTGTTGGTATTTAACGCCATCTTCAAAGTTTTCAACATCCTTGCCGGTTTCCCAGGTTTTCAGTACCTGTTGCCGCTCGGTCATGAATTCGTCATGGGTTAATTTCTTATTTCGAAGTTCCATTGATTGCAGCCTTAATTGTTATAGGGTTAAGCATTGAATACTGGTGCGCGCGGCGGCCAGCGGATCGACTCTGGCGACGTTTGCCAGCAGTGGTAATAGCCCCCGGGAATCGCGGTAATATTCAAATTCGGTCGGTAAGAGAATGCGTTTACCGTCGTCGTTTAACTCGCGGTATTTCAACCAGTGATGCATATCGAACTGACTGGCACGCGAGAGCCATCCGCCGGATCCGACGACTTTACGCACGGTTGTCAGGTCACGTCCCATCTGTAAATCGACATTGCCGACGCAGGTGCAGACCTCTTTTTTGGTGCCCGCATGTCTTTCGGTGGCATAACCCACACACAGTCCGGCCAGGACGGTATCGAAATATTTTTCTTCTGCATTCGCGGGTAAGTAGTCGGGATGAGCGACTAGATGACGGAGGTAATGATAAAAAGCGTCCAGCTGTGCGGGTTGCTGAGCAAAATTCACATTGACTAACTCTTTCGCACTTTCACCAACCACCATTGCCGAGACGCGCATTCCCAGATCGCCTTCCACCGTCCGTTTCACGAAGGGTTCCGGTACGCCGTGTAAAACGGTGTCGGGCGAGAGCGTGTTGGCACAGGCGGAATAGACATCGGTGGTTGCGCCACCCATGTCGATCAGCATGAACTCTTTCCAGCTGTGATCGACATTACTGATTGCCTTAACCAGTTCAAAGACTGTCCACGGTGTCGGCATTGGTTCTTCGCCTGTTTTATCAACAACGACATCCAGCCCTTTCCCTTTAACGATGCGTTTAAGGAATATGTCGCAGATAGCCTGGCGTGCAGCTAAAGGGTTCGGATGGTCAAGATCGGGCAGAACGTTGTCGACGATGGTCAGGTCTTTATGCCCTAGGATCTCCTGCACCTCGTCCTGAATATCCCGGTTTCCGGCATAAATAATGGCGCAGTCGAGTTTGGATTCTGCCAGCACACGGGCGTTATTCAGGCCGTAGCTTTCTTCTCCGCCGTCGGTGCCGCCGGTGAACAAGAGAATATCGGGCTGCGTTTCTTCCAGTGCCTGGATATCACGGCGGTTCAGCTTGTAGGCGTAATATTGCGCAATTTTAGCCCCCGCAGAGTGAGCGGTTACTTTCGCGGTTTCCAGGGTGATAGAAGGCACCAATCCCATTGCGGCAACCGCCAGCCCACCTTTGGCAGAGGAGGAATACTTCAATGCAACCTCACCGTTGTTAAACAGGGGGAGGGCATTATCTACGTTTAACACCAGGTTCAGGCTGGAGAAAAACCCCTTCGCCAGATGATGGGTGGTGGTTGGGGTCAGTACGTGGTTAACCAACGTTAACGCATCCCCCTCCCGGGCGAAGAGGGCTGCTTTGGTCCACGTCGATCCAATATCGACAGAGACGATTTGCATCAGATTGCCTCTTCAAGAATACGAGTATCAACGTCATGACGTTGGTTGATATCGTGTGCCATCAGCTGACAAACATCTTCTAAGTCATGACTTGGGGCAAAGACGCGATCAAATCCCATCTCTTTGAATTTGGTTTCCACGTCAGCGAAGTCATGTTTTCCGACCACCAGGTTACCGCCCACATAGAGCAGGATGTCCCCCAGTCCACGCTCGATGCAGCGTTCGCGCATGCCCAGACAGTCGATATCGCCATGCCCATAGATAGAGGAGACGACAATCGCGTCAGCGCCAGTTTCAATGGCCGCATCAATATATTCGTCCTGGCTGACCATTACGCCCAGATTAATGACTCTGAAGCCATGGTTGCTAAAAACGCGGTCCAGAACTTTATTGCCTACTGCATGGCAGTCCGCGCCAATAACGCCAATCACAAGTGTTGCTTTCTTCATGGGTAATCCTTTGTAAGACAGAGAGTAAAATAAGTTACACACGTCGTATTTATGGCCGTTCATAACGGCACAGGTTTAATATCACAGGAGTGTCTTTATCTGACCGTAATGTTGCAATTGATCTATTTTCAAAATGTCTTTCGGGAAATGATTGTTTAAAGTATGTTGTTAAATTCTCATGTTAATTCAGTGTGTTATGTCAACTAATGTCATGAATGTTAAATTTTTAAAATTAACTTGATTTGGTGTATTGAGGTATTTGTGATCTACTTCTAATTTGCATTTTAGTGATATGGGTTTAGCCATGAGTAAATGCATTTCATAAAATTTAAGTCGAATTTCACTGCAATTCATCTCTGCTTAATGTAAAAATAATGTTGAAAATAACAAATGGTTAATGATTCATGCGAATTATGACCTTAGTTAGCTCTTTTGATTTTTCGTAAAAAAGAGAGGTACATGAAGGTGCTACCAGTATGAGTAACGTTAATCAAAGGTTTTATTACCTCTGGCAATAACGCAGGCCATTTTCGCGACTGGGTGGATTTAATCAGTATAATCCTCATACAATAGTTCACGATTAACTGAACCGTTAACGGGGATTTGGTGTTGAAATTTAGAAATGGCGGAGTCAATTAATGAAGACAATATCGAAAAAATGACAGTGTCAGAATTAATTTCAATTAATCCTTCTCGTTGTTGACCAAAAAAGATATTTATCTTGATTTCATTTGTACTACGGCAATCAATATGTAGTAATTTTTGATCGCTGAGATTTTCTGTTTCATAAATGTTTTTGGCGATAGTCGGATGTATTGATGCCAGACATCTGCTCAGATAAGCCAGATCCTTTAGGGAACACCCCGCTGAGTAGAGGATGTCAGAGAATTTTTGTGTGTCAACTGTTGTCTCTGAAGCGTATGTTGCATTGACAGGAAGGGTGTTGAAAGAGATTTGAGATGGGATCATTATTTAAATCTTTCCGTGAGTAATAAAAATTAATCCCCGGGCATTGTTTAGCAATATTTGCCACAGGGAATATATAAAAATTAAAGTATTTGATTGGCATCGGTTAACTGATCAATAACCAGTGCCAGATTGGTAAACATTTTGAAAAAGCGATACTGGCTCGGAATATCTCTTTCAAAGACGAAACATTCAATGTCATTGTTTGAAAAATAAAGGACTAGTGTTGCTGATTCGTCAGGAAAAATATGGAAATATATCTGGTTACCAGAAGGAGGATAGTCCAGAAGAAGGGTATCTTTGCCCGTCACATACCTGTTGTGGTCGTGGATGCTGCGCTCACACTTCATCAGAGGTGTCATGATACTCATGTATTCATCTGATGTTAATATATTAAAATCACCATCCATTTTAAAGAAACGATAAAGTAACAGTACATCCTCTTGCGTAACCGGTTCGTTTGTTTTTAGAGGGAAATAAGTGGGAACCAGAAGATGAGGTTCTAATCTATTTTGTTGAGCGCTATAACTAAATTTGAACATAAATTCCGGATCGCTCATCAATTGAGCGACATAATTATGCCTGGCTTCAAAAATTTTAACTTTTATCAGGTTAAATAAGTCTGTTTCGTCATCCTGTATTAAAAGACATTGGCCATAGCAGCCAGGCTTTTTTTCATTATAAGCAGAAACGGTTATTCTGTCAGGAGTGTCAACGTTATATCCAAAAGCCAGATAGTGACCGTCCTCATCGAGATTTGTTTCCAGGTTATTTAAATTTATCACATGAAGTGTTTGCAATGCTGATTCAATGAGCTGTTGACTCTCTGAGGTAAATGTTTCGCGCTGCGTTGTATAAAGTGTATCGATTCCAACGACTATCCGATATGGGTCAAGGATGGCGGCAATCATCTTTATTACCTGCACAGTCACGGGTGATGTCATTGATTCGTTATCTGTTTTTAGAGGATCATTAGATGGCCAACCTGAGAAGCGATTGACAGCCGAACCGATATTATCAGGACTCATAGCAGCAACCTCATTGTAATCAAGCGAGGCGCTGAGCGTACTCGGCTATAGAAAAACTAACTTGCAAAAATCGCTCATTTTTCATTTATCAGGCGAAAGTGGTTTCTGTTCACTCAGAAACAATCACTCCCGCTAAGTCATACCTGTTTCATCGATACATTTAAGTGATTATTACTAATGAAACAATAACATAACGGGCTTACGGCCGGTGCTCATAAAGGCAACAATCAATTAACTTTGATAAAAATATGTTATGTAAAATAGCAACAAATTGGCTAATCTAATCAATTGGTATTATAAAAAGTGGATAAGGCGGTTCTGTTAAATAAAACACTGGTTTTTTATCTATACCTTTTCATTGTAATAATTGTGTTGCATAAATATTTCACAATAAATTAACAATAAAATCACCAATGATCTATGGTTTATACATAATTAACATATTTGGTTGGTTTTGATATAAATCAATTTTTAATTCTTGAAAAAAATCTGCAAAACACGATAAATTGTCGTAGATCAAATTGGTGAGATCGTGACAATTTCGCTATAAATTGATCACTGTCGAAAAATGCAAATTTGCTCAATAAAAACCTGTTTATTGTAAGGATTTTGCGGCGTAATATAATTACGGGATCAATTTGGTTTATTCATTAACATATTTGTAACTTTTTTATCATTGTCTTTTCCTCTTTTGATGAAATGGCAACGATAGAGGCGAGCAAATAATTTTGTATTGGGGCATGCGTGTGACCCTTTCTAACGGGGTTCACTCTCGGAGTCTTCATGCGATGAGCAAGGAGTCATGATGTTAGATATAGTCGAACTGTCGCGCTTACAGTTTGCCTTGACCGCGATGTACCACTTCCTTTTTGTGCCACTGACGCTCGGTATGGCGTTCCTGCTGGCCATTATGGAAACGGTCTACGTCCTTTCCGGCAAACAGATTTATAAAGATATGACCAAGTTCTGGGGCAAGTTGTTTGGTATCAACTTCGCTCTGGGTGTGGCTACCGGTCTGACCATGGAGTTCCAGTTCGGGACTAACTGGTCTTACTATTCCCACTATGTAGGGGATATCTTCGGTGCGCCGCTGGCAATCGAAGGTCTAATGGCCTTCTTCCTCGAATCCACCTTTGTAGGTCTGTTCTTCTTCGGTTGGGATCGTCTGGGTAAAGTTCAGCATATGTGTGTCACCTGGCTGGTGGCGCTCGGTTCAAACCTGTCCGCACTGTGGATTCTGGTTGCGAACGGCTGGATGCAAAACCCAATCGCGTCCGATTTCAACTTTGAAACTATGCGTATGGAGATGGTGAGCTTCTCCGAGCTGGTGCTTAACCCGGTTGCTCAGGTGAAATTCGTTCACACTGTAGCGTCTGGTTATGTGACTGGCGCGATGTTCATCCTCGGTATCAGCGCATGGTATATGCTGAAAGGTCGTGACTTCGCCTTCGCTAAACGCTCCTTTGCTATCGCTGCCAGCTTCGGTATGGCTGCCGTTCTGTCTGTTATTGTTCTGGGTGATGAATCTGGTTACGAAATGGGCGACGTGCAGAAAACCAAACTGGCTGCTATTGAAGCCGAGTGGGAAACGCAACCTGCGCCTGCTGCCTTTACTCTGTTCGGCATTCCTGATCAGGAAGAGGAGACGAACAAATTTGCGATCCAGATCCCTTACGCGCTGGGCATCATTGCAACGCGTTCCGTGGATACTCCAGTTATCGGCCTGAAAGAACTGATGGTGCAGCATGAAGAACGCATTCGTAACGGGATGAAGGCGTACTCTCTGCTCGAGCAACTGCGTTCTGGTTCTACCGACCAGGCGGTTCGTGACCAGTTCAATAGCATGAAGAAAGACCTCGGTTACGGTCTGCTGCTGAAACGCTATACGCCAAACGTGGCTGATGCGACTGAAGCGCAGATTCAACAGGCAACCAAAGACTCCATTCCGCGTGTAGCGCCGCTGTACTTCGCGTTCCGTATCATGGTGGCGTGTGGCTTCCTGCTGCTGGCAATCATCGCGCTCTCTTTCTGGAGTGTCATCCGCAACCGCATTGGCGAGAAAAAATGGCTGCTGCGCGCCGCGCTGTACGGTATTCCGCTGCCGTGGATTGCTGTAGAAGCGGGCTGGTTTGTGGCTGAATATGGCCGCCAACCGTGGGCTATCGGTGAAGTGCTGCCGACAGCTGTGGCGAACTCGTCACTGACCGCAGGCGATCTCATCTTCTCAATGGTGCTGATTTGCGGCCTGTATACCCTGTTCCTGGTGGCAGAATTGTTCTTAATGTTCAAGTTTGCACGCCTCGGCCCAAGCAGCCTGAAAACCGGTCGCTATCACTTTGAGCAGTCTTCCACGACTACTCAGCCGGCACGCTAAGACAGGAGTCGTCAAATGATCGATTATGAAGTATTGCGTTTTATCTGGTGGCTGCTGGTTGGCGTTCTGCTGATTGGTTTTGCAGTCACTGACGGTTTCGACATGGGGGTGGGCATGCTCACCCGTTTCCTCGGTCGTAACGACACCGAGCGTCGAATTATGATTAACTCCATTGCACCACACTGGGACGGTAACCAGGTTTGGCTGATCACCGCGGGCGGCGCACTCTTTGCTGCCTGGCCGATGGTCTATGCCGCTGCGTTCTCCGGCTTCTATGTGGCGATGATCCTCGTGCTGGCGTCTTTGTTCTTCCGTCCGGTCGGTTTTGACTACCGCTCCAAGATTGAAGAAACCCGCTGGCGTAACATGTGGGACTGGGGCATCTTCATTGGTAGCTTCGTTCCGCCGCTGGTGATTGGTGTAGCGTTCGGTAACCTGTTGCAGGGCGTACCGTTCAACGTTGATGAATATCTGCGTCTGTACTACACCGGTAACTTTTTCCAGCTGCTTAACCCGTTCGGCCTGCTGGCAGGCGTGGTGAGCGTAGGGATGATCATTACTCAGGGCGCAACCTATCTGCAAATGCGTACCGTGGGCGAACTGCACCTGCGTACCCGTGCAACGGCTCAGGTGGCGGCACTGGTGACACTGGTCTGCTTCGCACTGGCTGGCGTATGGGTGATGTACGGTATCGATGGTTATGTCGTGAAATCGACAATGGACCATTACGCAGCCTCTAACCCGCTGAATAAAGAAGTGGTTCGTGAAGCTGGCGCATGGCTGGTTAACTTCAACAACACGCCAATTCTGTGGGCTATTCCGGCACTGGGTGTGGTTCTGCCGCTGCTGACCATCCTGACTGCACGTATGGATAAAGCCGCGTGGGCGTTTGTGTTCTCCTCCCTGACGCTGGCCTGCATCATCCTGACTGCCGGTATCGCAATGTTCCCGTTTGTGATGCCGTCCAGCACCATGATGAACGCAAGTCTGACAATGTGGGATGCAACTTCCAGCCAGCTGACACTTAACGTCATGACCTGGGTTGCGGTGGTTCTGGTACCGATCATTCTGCTCTACACCGCCTGGTGTTACTGGAAAATGTTCGGTCGTATCACCAAAGAAGATATTGAACGTAACACCCACTCTCTGTACTAAGTAAGGAGCTAAAAATGTGGTATTTCGCATGGATTCTGGGAACGCTTCTTGCCTGTTCGTTTGGGGTAATCACCGCGCTGGCGCTTGAGCACGTCGAATCAGGCAAAGCCGGTCAAGAAGACATCTGATGAGTAAGATTATCGCAACCTTGTATGCGGTAATGGACAAGCGCCCCCTGCGGGCGCTTTCCTTCGTGATGGCGCTTCTGTTAGCAGGATGTATGTTTTGGGACCCGTCACGTTTCGCCGCGAAGACCAGTGAACTGGAAATCTGGCATGGTTTATTGCTGATGTGGGCCGTCTGTGCTGGTGTTATTCACGGCGTGGGCTTTCGTCCGCAGAAGGTTCTTTGGCAAGGGATTTTTTGCCCATTGCTTGCCGATATTGTTCTCATTGTCGGGCTGATTTTCTTCTTCTTTTAAATCAGAATTCTCTTTAAAAAATTATGGGCCGCTCCAGGCCCATAAATTTTTACGCTCCCTTAACTTGCCCTCATTCCCAAACCTCAATCGCGCGCGTATAGTAGCAGCGTTTAAAAGCTCTAACTTTTGTTGCATTACCGGGATGTAAAGTGAATACAACGCTGTTTCGATGGCCGGTTCGCGTCTACTATGAAGATACCGATGCCGGTGGTGTGGTGTACCACGCCAGTTACGTCGCTTTTTATGAAAGAGCACGCACAGAGATGCTGCGTCATCATCACTTCAGTCAGCAGGCGCTGATGGCTGAACGCGTTGCCTTTGTGGTGCGTAAAATGACGGTGGAATATTATGCACCTGCGCGGCTCGACGATATGCTCGAAATACAGACTGAAATAACATCAATGCGTGGCACCTCTTTGGTTTTCACGCAACGTATTGTCAACGCCGAGAATACTTTGCTGAATGAAGCAGAGGTTCTGGTTGTTTGCGTTGACCCACTCAAAATGAAGCCTCGTGCGCTTCCCAAGTCTATTGTCGCGGAGTTTAAGCAGTGACTGACATGAATATCCTTGATTTGTTCCTGAAGGCTAGCCTTCTGGTTAAACTTATCATGTTGATTTTGATTGGTTTTTCAATCGCATCCTGGGCCATTATTATCCAGCGGACCCGTATTCTTAACGCAGCGGCGCGCGAAGCCGAAGCGTTTGAGGATAAATTCTGGTCTGGAATCGAACTCTCTCGCCTCTATCAAGAGAGTCAGGGGAAACGGGATAATCTGACTGGTTCGGAACAAATCTTTTACAGCGGGTTCAAAGAGTTTGTGCGCCTGCATCGTGCCAATAGCCATGCGCCGGAAGCCGTAGTGGAAGGGGCGTCGCGTGCTATGCGTATCTCCATGAACCGTGAACTTGAAAATCTGGAAACGCACATTCCGTTCCTCGGTACGGTTGGCTCCATCAGCCCGTATATTGGTCTGTTTGGTACGGTCTGGGGGATCATGCACGCCTTTATCGCCCTCGGGGCAGTAAAACAAGCGACACTGCAAATGGTTGCGCCCGGTATCGCAGAAGCGTTGATTGCGACGGCAATTGGTCTGTTCGCCGCAATTCCGGCGGTAATGGCTTATAACCGCCTCAACCAGCGCGTAAACAAACTGGAACTGAATTACGACAACTTTATGGAAGAGTTTACCGCGATTCTGCACCGCCAGGCGTTTACCGTTAGCGAGAGCAACAAGGGGTAAGCCATGGCCAGAGCGCGTGGACGAGGTCGTCGCGATCTCAAGTCCGAAATCAACATTGTACCGTTGCTGGACGTACTGCTGGTGCTGTTGCTGATCTTTATGGCGACAGCGCCCATCATTACCCAGAGCGTGGAGGTCGATCTGCCAGACGCTACTGAATCACAGGCGGTGAGCAGTAACGATAATCCGCCAGTGATTGTTGAAGTGTCTGGTATTGGTCAGTACACCGTGGTGGTTGAGAAAGATCGCCTGGAGCGTTTACCACCAGAGCAGGTGGTGGCGGAAGTGTCCAGCCGTTTCAAGGCCAACCCGAAAACGGTCTTTCTGATCGGTGGCGCAAAAGATGTGCCTTACGATGAAATAATTAAAGCACTGAACTTGTTACATAGTGCGGGTGTGAAATCGGTTGGTTTAATGACGCAGCCTATCTAAACATCTGCGTTTCCCTTGCTTGAAAGAGAGCGGGTAACAGGCGAACAGTTTTTGGAAACCGAGAGTGTCAAAGGCAACCGAACAAAACGACAAGCTCAAACGGGCGATAATTATTTCAGCAGTGCTGCATGTCATCTTATTTGCGGCGCTGATCTGGAGTTCGTTCGATGAGAATATAGAAGCTTCAGCCGGAGGCGGCGGTGGTTCGTCCATCGACGCTGTCATGGTTGATTCAGGTGCGGTAGTTGAGCAGTACAAACGCATGCAAAGCCAGGAATCAAGCGCGAAGCGTTCTGATGAGCAGCGCAAGATGAAGGAACAGCAGGCTGCTGAAGAACTGCGTGAGAAACAAGCGGCTGAACAGGAACGCCTGAAGCAACTTGAGAAAGAGCGGTTAGCGGCTCAGGAACAGAAAAAGCAGGCTGAAGAAGCCGCAAAACAGGCCGAGTTAAAGCAGAAGCAAGCGGAAGAAGCGGCAGCGAAAGCGGCGGCAGATGCTAAAGCGAAGGCTGAAGCGGATGCAAAAGCTGCGGAAGAAGCAGCGAAGAAAGCGGCTGCAGACGCGAAGAAAAAAGCAGAAGCAGAAGCCGCCAAAGCCGCAGCCGAAGCGCAGAAAAAAGCCGAGGCAGCCGCGGCGGCACTGAAGAAGAAAGCGGAAGCGGCAGAAGCAGCTGCAGCTGAAGCAAGAAAGAAAGCGGCAACTGAAGCTGCTGAAAAAGCCAAAGCAGAAGCTGAGAAGAAAGCGGCTGCTGAAAAGGCTGCAGCTGATAAGAAAGCGGCAGCAGAGAAAGCGGCAGCCGACAAAAAAGCAGCAGAAAAAGCGGCTGCTGAAAAGGCAGCAGCTGATAAGAAAGCAGCGGCAGAAAAAGCCGCCGCAGACAAAAAAGCGGCAGCGGCAAAAGCAGCAGCTGAAAAAGCCGCTGCAGCAAAAGCTGCCGCAGAGGCAGATGATATTTTCGGTGAGCTAAGCTCTGGTAAGAATGCACCGAAAACGGGGGGAGGGGCGAAAGGGAACAATGCTTCGCCAGCCGGGAGTGGTAATACTAAAAACAATGGCGCATCAGGGGCCGATATCAATAACTATGCCGGGCAGATTAAATCTGCTATCGAAAGTAAGTTCTATGACGCATCGTCCTATGCAGGCAAAACCTGTACGCTGCGCATAAAACTGGCACCCGATGGTATGTTACTGGATATCAAACCTGAAGGTGGCGATCCCGCACTTTGTCAGGCTGCGTTGGCAGCAGCTAAACTTGCGAAGATCCCGAAACCACCAAGCCAGGCAGTATATGAAGTGTTCAAAAACGCGCCATTGGACTTCAAACCGTAATCGCGATGTTGACTGTTCCGACGGTCAACATCAGGCACCGGTTGCCACGGGGTTCTGGTAGTTTTGTGTATTTTAGTTTGTTAACATTCTGCTAAATTATCGTGGGCCATCGGTCCAGATAAGGGAGATATGATGAAGCAGGCATTACGAGTAGCATTTGGTTTTCTCATACTGTGGGCATCAGTTCTGCATGCTGAAGTCCGCATTGTGATCGACAGCGGTGTAGATTCCGGTCGTCCTATTGGAGTTGTTCCTTTCCAGTGGGCGGGCCCTGGTGCGGCACCTGAAGATATTGGCGGCATCGTTGCTGCCGACTTGCGTAACAGCGGTAAATTTAATCCGTTAGATCGCGCTCGTCTGCCACAGCAGCCGGGTAGTGCGCAGGAAGTACAACCAGCTGCATGGTCCGCGCTGGGTATTGACGCTGTAGTTGTCGGTCAGGTCACTCCGAATCCGGATGGTTCTTACAATGTTGCTTATCAACTTGTTGACACTGGCGGCGCACCGGGTACTGTACTTGCTCAGAACTCGTACAAAGTGAACAAGCAGTGGCTGCGTTATGCTGGTCATACCGCCAGTGATGAAGTGTTTGAAAAACTGACCGGCATTAAAGGTGCGTTCCGTACCCGTATTGCCTACGTTGTTCAGACCAACGGCGGTCAGTTCCCGTATGAACTGCGCGTATCTGACTATGACGGTTACAACCAGTTTGTCGTTCACCGTTCACCGCAGCCGCTGATGTCTCCGGCGTGGTCACCAGACGGTTCTAAACTGGCTTATGTGACCTTCGAAAGCGGTCGTTCCGCGCTGGTTATTCAGACGCTGGCAAATGGCGCTGTACGTCAGGTGGCTTCATTCCCGCGTCACAACGGTGCACCTGCATTCTCGCCAGACGGCAGCAAACTGGCATTCGCCTTGTCGAAAACCGGTAGTCTGAACCTGTACGTAATGGATTTGGCTTCTGGTCAGATCCGCCAGGTGACTGATGGTCGCAGTAACAATACCGAACCGACCTGGTTCCCGGATAGCCAGAACCTGGCATTTACTTCTGACCAGGCCGGTCGTCCACAGGTTTATAAAGTGAATATCAACGGCGGTGCGCCACAACGTATTACCTGGGAAGGTTCGCAGAACCAGGATGCGGATGTCAGCAGCGACGGTAAATTTATGGTAATGGTTAGCTCCAACGGTGGACAGCAGCACATTGCCAAACAAGATCTGGCAACGGGAGGCGTACAAGTTCTGTCGTCCACGTTCCTGGATGAAACGCCAAGTCTGGCACCTAACGGCACTATGGTAATCTACAGCTCTTCTCAGGGGATGGGATCCGTGCTGAATTTGGTTTCTACAGATGGGCGTTTCAAAGCGCGTCTTCCGGCAACTGATGGACAGGTCAAATTCCCTGCCTGGTCGCCGTATCTGTGATAATAATTAATTGAATAGTAAAGGAATCATTGAAATGCAACTGAACAAAGTGCTGAAAGGGCTGATGATTGCTCTGCCTGTTATGGCAATTGCGGCATGTTCTTCCAACAAGAACGCCAGCAATGACGGCAGCGAAGGCATGCTGGGTGCCGGCACTGGTATGGATGCGAACGGCGGCAACGGCAACATGTCTTCCGAAGAGCAGGCTCGTCTGCAAATGCAACAGCTGCAGCAGAACAACATCGTTTACTTCGATCTGGACAAGTACGATATCCGTTCTGACTTCGCTCAAATGCTGGATGCACATGCAAACTTCCTGCGTAGCAACCCGTCTTACAAAGTCACCGTAGAAGGTCACGCGGACGAACGTGGTACTCCGGAATACAACATCTCCCTGGGTGAACGTCGTGCGAACGCCGTTAAGATGTACCTGCAGGGTAAAGGCGTTTCTGCAGACCAGATCTCCATCGTTTCTTACGGTAAAGAAAAACCTGCAGTACTGGGTCATGACGAAGCGGCATACTCCAAAAACCGTCGTGCGGTACTGGTTTACTAAGAGAATTGCATGAGCAGTAACTTCAGACATCAACTATTGAGTCTGTCGTTACTGGTTGGTATAGCGGCCCCCTGGGCCGCTTTTGCTCAGGCACCAATCAGTAGTGTCGGCTCAGGCTCGGTCGAAGACCGCGTCACTCAACTTGAGCGTATTTCTAATGCTCACAGCCAGCTTTTAACCCAACTCCAGCAACAACTCTCTGATAATCAATCCGATATTGATTCCCTGCGTGGTCAGATTCAGGAAAATCAGTATCAACTGAATCAGGTCGTGGAGCGGCAAAAGCAGATCCTGTTGCAGATCGATAGCCTCAGCAGCGGTGGTGCAACGGCGCAATCAACCAGCGGCGATCAAAGCGGTGCGGCGGCATCAACGACGCCGACAGCTGATGCTGGTACTGCGAATGCTGGCGCGCCGGTGAAAAGCGGTGATGCAAACACGGATTACAATGCAGCTATTGCGCTGGTGCAGGATAAATCCCGCCAGGATGACGCAATGGTGGCATTTCAGAATTTCATCAAGAATTACCCTGATTCAACTTACCTGCCAAACGCCAATTATTGGCTGGGTCAGTTAAACTACAACAAGGGTAAAAAAGATGATGCGGCGTATTATTTTGCTTCGGTAGTGAAAAACTATCCGAAGTCACCGAAGGCTGCAGATGCGATGTTTAAAGTCGGCGTCATCATGCAGGACAAAGGTGACACCGCAAAAGCGAAAGCCGTATACCAGCAGGTTATCAGTAAATACCCTGGTACTGATGGCGCTAAACAGGCGCAAAAACGTCTGAACGCGATGTAATGCATAACACACGACCAGAAGTCGCATTATTTCTGGTCGTGTCGTGCGAATCATAAGCAGTTGAGTGATCTACATCGAAATTTTTGTTGCGCTCAAGTCTGAAATCAGTAATATATGCCGCCGTTGCCACGGGATATCAAACAAACCGAAAGCAACGAAAAAGTGGGTCGTTAGCTCAGTTGGTAGAGCAGTTGACTTTTAATCAATTGGTCGCAGGTTCGAATCCTGCACGACCCACCACTAACGTAGTTAGTTGTAGTATCCAGCGTAGTATCGGGTGATTAGCTCAGCTGGGAGAGCACCTCCCTTACAAGGAGGGGGTCGGCGGTTCGATCCCGTCATCACCCACCACCGGGTCGTTAGCTCAGTTGGTAGAGCAGTTGACTTTTAATCAATTGGTCGCAGGTTCGAATCCTGCACGACCCACCACTAATGACGGTGGGTTCGGTGGAAGTAGTTTGTAGTATCCAGCGCAGTATCGGGTGATTAGCTCAGCTGGGAGAGCACCTCCCTTACAAGGAGGGGGTCGGCGGTTCGATCCCGTCATCACCCACCACTCGGGTCGTTAGCTCAGTTGGTAGAGCAGTTGACTTTTAATCAATTGGTCGCAGGTTCGAATCCTGCACGACCCACCAATTTTAAAGATTGGTTCCGAGTAGAAATCTTTCAGGTAACACCCGTATGGGTCGTTAGCTCAGTTGGTAGAGCAGTTGACTTTTAATCAATTGGTCGCAGGTTCGAATCCTGCACGACCCACCATCCTGAATGATTAAAGCAGCATAATCCCGCAAGGGGTCGTTAGCTCAGTTGGTAGAGCAGTTGACTTTTAATCAATTGGTCGCAGGTTCGAATCCTGCACGACCCACCAATGTAAAAAAGCGCCCTAAAGGCGCTTTTTTGCTATTCAGGTATCCTCAATTTCACTTTGTAAACCTGATGACATCGTCAGAGCTTACTGTGCAAGCAACTCTACGTCGGTGGAATCAGGCGTAATTCGAGTGACTTTTCCCCACCATTCGACTATCTTGTTTAGCATATAAAACAAATTTCACCGATAACAGCGAATATTACGCTCATGTCGGTTTTAACGTTAAGCCTGTAAAACGAGATGGTAAGATGAGCGTGATGTTTGATCCTGAAGCGGCGATTTATCCTTTCCCCCCGAAGCCGACGCCGTTAAGTATTGATGAAAAAGCGTATTACCGTGAGAAGATAAAACGTCTGCTAAAAGAACGTAATGCGGTGATGGTTGCCCACTACTACACCGATCCCGAAATTCAACAACTGGCAGAAGAAACCGGTGGCTGTATTTCTGATTCTCTGGAAATGGCGCGCTTCGGTGCAAAGCATCCCGCTTCTACGTTGTTAGTCGCGGGGGTGAGATTTATGGGAGAAACCGCCAAAATTCTCAGTCCGGAAAAAACAATTCTGATGCCGACACTTCAGGCTGAATGTTCACTGGATCTCGGCTGCCCTGTTGAAGAATTTAACGCATTTTGCGATGCCCATCCCGATCATACTGTCGTCGTCTACGCCAACACTTCTGCTGCGGTAAAAGCGCGGGCAGATTGGGTGGTAACTTCAAGCATTGCCGTCGAACTTATTGATCATCTGGATAGTTTGGGTGAAAAAATCATCTGGGCACCCGACAAACATCTGGGGCGTTACGTGCAAAAACAGACGGGCGCAGACATTTTATGCTGGCAGGGTGCCTGCATTGTGCATGATGAATTTAAGACTCAGGCGTTAACCCGCTTGCAAGAAGAATACCCGGATGCTGCCATACTGGTGCATCCAGAATCACCACAAGCTATTGTCGATATGGCGGATGCGGTCGGTTCCACCAGTCAACTGATCGCTGCTGCGAAAACATTGCCACATCAGCGGCTTATCGTGGCAACCGATCGGGGCATTTTCTACAAAATGCAGCAGGCGGTGCCAGATAAAGAGTTACTGGAAGCACCAACCGCGGGTGAGGGCGCAACCTGCCGCAGTTGCGCGCATTGTCCGTGGATGGCCATGAATGGCCTTCGGGCTATCGCAGAGGCATTAGAACAGGAAGGAAGCAATCACGAGGTTCATGTTGATGAAAGGCTGCGAGAGAGGGCGCTGGTGCCGCTCAATCGTATGCTGGAATTTGCGGCTACACTACGTGGATAACGAATAATAAGGCGTAACGTTACGCTTTGGGGGAAAGATGGATTTTTTTAGTGTGCAGAATATCCTGGTACATATACCAATAGGGGCAGGCGGTTATGATCTCTCATGGATCGAAGCGGTAGGCACAATCGCCGGGTTGCTGTGTATTGGCCTTGCCAGTCTGGAGAAGATCAGCAACTACTTTTTTGGCCTGATCAACGTCACCTTGTTTGGCATTATTTTCTTTCAGATTCAGCTGTATGCCAGCCTGCTATTACAGGTGTTTTTCTTTGCCGCGAATATTTACGGTTGGTATGCGTGGTCGCGACAAACCAGTCAGAACGAGGCGGAGTTGAAAATTCGCTGGTTGCCATTGCCGAAGGCGCTAAGCTGGTTGGCGGTTTGCGTTGTTTCGATTGGTCTGATGACGGTATTTATCAATCCGGTGTTTGCATTTTTGACCCGCGTGGCAGTCATCATCATGCAAGCATTAGGATTACAGGTTGCGATGCCTGAACTGCAACCGGACGCTTTCCCGTTCTGGGATTCCTGCATGATGGTGTTATCTATCGTGGCAATGATTCTGATGACGCGTAAATATGTGGAAAACTGGCTGTTGTGGGTGATTATTAACGTGATTAGCGTCGTTATTTTTGCACTTCAGGGCGTTTACGCCATGTCTCTGGAGTACATCATCCTGACCTTTATTGCGCTCAACGGCAGCCGGATGTGGATCAACAGCGCACGCGAAAGAGGCTCACGCGCGCTGTCCCATTAATGGTGATGATGTGAATGGCCAGACACCCCTTCATTCAGGTGGCAGTCTGGCCCATGACAAGGTTGATATTCCATCTGAATGGTGGCGTGCTCAATCTGATAGTGATCCATCAGGTAGTGTTGGATCTGATCCAACAAGGCATCGTGATCGTGTGGCGGGATCACCTGCACATGCAGCGTCATCACCGGTTTCTCGCCTACCATCCATACATGTACATGGTGCACATTGCGGACTTCCGGGATTTCCCGGCACATACGACGCTTCAGTTCAGCGATATCCAGCGATACCGGTGCACCTTCAAGTAATTCATTCACGCTATCTTTCAACAGTCGCCAAGCGCTACGCAGAACCAGAAGCGACACCAGTATTGAGAGAATGGGGTCAGCAGGTGTCCAGCCGGTCCAGATAATAATCAACGCGGCAATAATAGCCCCAACCGAACCCAGCAGGTCCCCGAGCACATGCAGTGCCGCTGCTCGCACGTTGAGGTTTTTCTCTTCGCTGCCGTGATGAAGTAACCAGAAAGAAAGTATATTTGCCAGCAATCCAGCCACGGCAATTGCCATCATCATGCCGCCCTCGACCGGACGCGGCGCGCGGAAGCGTTCTATCGCCTCCCAGACAATCAAAATGGTAATTACCACCAGGGCGATGGCATTCACAAACGCCGCGAGCGTGGTCAATCTTAGCCAACCGAAAGTGTGGCGAATGGTGGGAGGACGACGTGAAAATTGCACGGCGAGTAGGGCGAAAAGCAGGGCGGCAGTATCGGTCAACATATGACCTGCATCGGCCAGCAATGCCAGAGAACCGGAAAGAAAACCACCAATGACTTCTACGAGCATAAACCCGGCAGTCACGCCGAAAGCATACAACAAGCGACGAGCATTATTATCTTCTGGCAGGTGTGAGGAAGTGTGTGAGTGTGAGTGCGCCATGACGAGTCATCCCTTAATTATTCTCACTTAACTTTATGACATCATACTGCTTTTAGAAGGGAAAAATTAAAAGGGAGAGACTCCGCTCTCCCATTATTGGCTATTTCGCAGGGTTACTGCGTGGTACCGTCGGTTTTGGTATCGACATCATTGTTGATGCCATCACCGGTTTGGACTTTTTTATTGATATCCGGGCAGCGACCATCTTTGCACATGGTGTTCTTGTGCTCTTCATCTTTGGTCATGCCGTCATTGTTCATTGAAGAACCATCCGGATGCAGCATTGTGCCGCCAGAACCGGTATTTACCCCGTTATTGTCGACGTTATTTGGCGCGACATTTTCACGGGCATCAGGGGCTACCTGGCCCGCATCAGCTGCGGCGTTTGCCTGGCCGTTATTGCTTTGCGCTCCGCTATCGGCAGCCAGTGCGGCACCGCTGGCAAGGCTTAGAGTGGCAGTCAAAAATAGTGTGGCCAGTTTTGTCATTTTCATAGGATGCTCCTGTTATGGTCGTTATGTCGGATAACCTCTTCCAACAGTGCATTTGCAGGTGAATATAAGGCAATGGTTTAAGATTTCAGCCAGGCAAAGATACCCAGCAGAGAATCTTGAAATAATTAACAAACAAAGGAGTTACAGTTAGAAATTGTAGGAGAGATCTCGTTTTTCGCGACAATCTGGCGTTTTTCTTGCTAATTCCAGGATTAATCCGTTCATAGTGTAAAACCCCGTTTACACATTCTGACGGAAGATATAGATTGGAAGTATTGCATTCACTAAGATAAGTATGGCAACACTGGAACAGACATGAATTATCAGAACGACGATTTACGCATCAAAGAAATCAAAGAGTTACTTCCTCCTGTCGCATTGCTGGAAAAATTCCCCGCTACTGAAAATGCCGCGAATACGGTTGCCCATGCCCGAAAAGCGATCCATAAGATCCTAAAAGGTAATGATGATCGCCTGTTGGTGGTGATTGGCCCATGCTCAATTCATGATCCTGTCGCAGCAAAAGAGTATGCCACTCGCTTGCTGGCGCTGCGTGAAGAGCTGAAAGATGAGCTGGAAATCGTAATGCGCGTCTATTTTGAAAAGCCGCGTACTACGGTGGGCTGGAAAGGGCTGATTAACGATCCGCATATGGATAACAGCTTCCAGATCAACGACGGTCTGCGTATTGCCCGCAAATTGCTGCTCGATATTAACGACAGCGGTCTGCCAGCGGCGGGTGAATTCCTGGATATGATCACTCCACAATATCTCGCTGACCTGATGAGCTGGGGCGCAATTGGCGCACGTACTACGGAATCGCAGGTGCACCGCGAACTGGCGTCTGGTCTTTCTTGTCCGGTAGGCTTCAAAAATGGCACTGATGGTACGATTAAAGTGGCTATCGATGCTATTAATGCCGCCGGTGCGCCGCACTGCTTCCTGTCCGTAACGAAATGGGGGCATTCGGCGATTGTGAATACCAGCGGTAACGGCGATTGCCATATCATTCTGCGCGGCGGTAAAGAGCCTAACTACAGCGCGAAGCACGTTGCTGAAGTGAAAGAAGGGCTGAACAAAGCAGGTCTGCCAGCGCAGGTGATGATCGATTTCAGCCACGCCAACTCGTCCAAACAATTCAAAAAGCAGATGGATGTTTGTGCTGACGTTTGCCAGCAGATTGCCGGTGGCGAAAAGGCTATTATTGGCGTGATGGTGGAAAGCCATTTGGTGGAAGGCAATCAGAGCCTCGAGAGTGGGGAACCGCTGGCCTATGGCAAGAGCATCACCGATGCCTGCATTGGCTGGGATGATACCGATGCTCTGTTACGTCAACTGGCGAATGCAGTAAAAGCGCGTCGCGGGTAATTTATAGTCGAATCGCCATGACTGTACGTTTGCAGCCCTGATAAGACGCGCAGCGTCGCATCAGGCAATGTGCTCCATTGTTAGCAACGACAAACAAAAAAGCCGACTCACTTGCAGTCGGCTTTCTCATTTTTAAGCGAATGACGTTTATTTCGCTTTACCCTGGTTAGCAACAGCAGCTGCTTTTGCTGCGATCTCGTCAGCATTACCCAGATAATAGCGTTTCAGCGGTTTGAAGTTCTCGTCAAATTCGTAAACCAACGGCACGCCGGTCGGGATATTCAGCTCAAGAATCTCTTCTTCGCTCATGTTATCGAGATATTTCACCAGCGCACGCAGAGAGTTACCGTGTGCAGCGATGATTACGCGCTCACCGCTCTTCATACGTGGCAGAATAGTTTCATTCCAGTAAGGGATCACGCGGTCAATGGTCAGCGCCAGGCTTTCCGTCAGCGGCAGCTCTTTCTCGCTCAGTTTCGCGTAACGCGGATCGTGACCCGGATAACGCTCATCATCTTTAGTCAGTTCCGGCGGAGTCACCGCAAAACCACGACGCCACTGTTTAACCTGCTCGTCGCCATACTTTTCTGCAGTTTCCGCTTTGTTCAGACCCTGCAACGCACCGTAGTGACGTTCGTTCAGTTTCCAGGATTTCTCAACGGGCAGCCATGCCTGATCCAGTTCGTCCAGCACATTCCACAGGGTATGAATAGCGCGTTTCAGCACAGAGGTGTAAGCAAAGTCAAAGCTGTAACCTTCCTCTTTCAGCAGCTTACCTGCTGCTTTTGCTTCGCTTACGCCTTTCTCAGACAGATCCACGTCGTACCAACCGGTGAAACGGTTTTCTTTGTTCCACTGACTTTCGCCATGACGAACCAGAACCAGCTTAGTTACAGCCATATACTTACTCCTCAAATCATCTTTTAATGATAATAATTCTCATTATATTGCCGTGACGAAGCAACAGCAATGCTTACGCATAACCATAGCGAAAATAGTGTCGCAGTGTAAGGTTGTTGTGAATATTGAGTTGCAAATATGTCGGTGTTTGCTGGTGATTTGAACAATATGAGGATAAAGCCCTCATGACGAGGGCTTAACATTACTGAGCAATAAACTGATATTCCGTCAGGCTGGAATACTCTTCGCCAGGACGCAGGAAGCAGTCCGGTTGCGGCCATTCAGGGTGGTTCGGGCTGTCCGGCAGAAACTCGCTTTCCAGAGCCAGCCCTTGCCAGTCGGCGTAAGGTTCGGTTCCCCGCGACGGTGTGCCGCCGAGGAAGTTGCCGGAGTAGAATTGCAGAGCCGGAGCGGTGGTGTAGACCTTCAGCTGCAATTTTTCATCTGCTGACCAGACATGCGCCGCCACTTTCTTGCCATTGCCTTTGGCCTGTAACAAGAACGCGTGATCGTAACCTTTCACTTTGCGCTGATCGTCGTCGGCAAGAAACTCACTGGCGATGATTTTGGCGCTGCGGAAATCAAAAGAGGTTCCGGCGACAGATTTCAGACCGTCGTGCGGAATGCCGCCTTCATCAACCGGCAGATATTCGTCCGCCAGAATCTGCAACTTATGATTGCGCGCGTCAGACTGCTCGCCGTCAAGATTGAAATAGACGTGATTAGTCATATTCACCGGGCAAGGTTTATCAACTGTGGCGCGATAAGTAATGGAGATACGGTTATCGTCGGTCAGACGATATTGCACCGTCGCGCCGAGATTACCCGGGAAGCCCTGATCGCCATCATCTGAACTCAGGGCAAATAGCACCTGACGATCATTCTGGTTCACAATCTGCCAGCGACGTTTGTCGAACCCTTCCGGGCCGCCGTGCAGCTGGTTAACGCCCTGACTTGGCGAAAGCGTCACGGTTTCACCGTCAAAGGTATAACGGCTATTGGCGATGCGGTTGGCATAACGACCAATAGAGGCCCCCAGAAATGCGGCCTGATCCTGATAGCATTCCGGGCTGGCGCAGCCAAGCAGCGCCTCGCGGACGCTGCCATCGGAAAGCGGAATACGGGCGGAAAGTAAAGTCGCACCCCAGTCCATCAGCGTGACTACCATCCCTGCGTTGTTACGCAAAGTTAACAGTCGGTACGGCTGACCATCGGGTGCCAGTGCGGGAGTTTCGTTCAGCACTGTCCTGCTCCTTGTGATGGTTTACAAACGTAAAAAGTCTCTTTAATACCTGTTTTTGCTTCATATTGTTCAGCGACAGCTTGCTGTACTGCAGGCACCAGCTCTTCCGGGATCAGCGCGACGATGCAGCCGCCAAATCCGCCGCCGGTCATGCGTACGCCACCTTTGTCGCCAATCACAGCTTTGACGATTTCTACCAGAGTGTCAATTTGCGGCACGGTGATTTCGAAATCATCGCGCATAGAGGCATGAGACTCCGCCATCAACTCGCCCATACGTTTCAGGTCGCCTTGCTCCAGCGCGCTGGCAGCTTCAACGGTGCGGGCGTTTTCAGTCAGGATATGACGCACGCGTTTCGCCACGATTGGGTCCAGTTCATGCGCAACAGCGTTGAACTCTTCAATGGTGACATCGCGCAGCGCTGGCTGCTGGAAGAAACGCGCACCGGTTTCGCACTGTTCACGACGGGTGTTGTATTCGCTGCCAACCAGGGTACGTTTGAAGTTACTGTTGATGATGACGACAGCCACGCCTTTCGGCATGGAAACAGCTTTGGTCCCCAGTGAGCGGCAATCGATCAGCAAGGCATGATCTTTCTTGCCGAGCGCGGAAATCAGTTGATCCATGATTCCACAGTTACAGCCTACAAACTGGTTTTCTGCTTCCTGACCATTAAGCGCGATTTGTGCGCCGTCCAGCGGCAGATGATAAAGCTGCTGCAATACGGTTCCGACCGCGACTTCCAGTGAAGCGGAAGAACTTAACCCGGCTCCCTGCGGCACATTGCCGCTGATCACCATGTCCACACCGCCGAAGCTGTTGTTACGCAGTTGCAGATGTTTCACCACGCCACGAACGTAGTTCGCCCATTGATAGTTTTCATGCGCGATAATGGGCGCATCAAGGGAAAACTCGTCGAGCTGATTTTCATAATCGGCTGCCATCACGCGAACTTTACGGTCATCGCGTGGTGCACAACTGATCACGGTTTGATAATCAATCGCGCAGGGCAGAACGAAACCGTCGTTGTAGTCGGTGTGTTCACCAATCAAATTCACGCGGCCAGGCGCCTGAATGGTGTGAGTGGCAGGGTAGCCAAATGCGTTGGCAAACAGAGATTGTGTTTTTTCTTTCAGACTCATTTCTTACACTCCGGATTCGCGAAAATGGATATCGCTGACTGCGCGCAAACGCTCTGCTGCCTGTTCTGCGGTCAGGTCTCGCTGGGTTTCTGCCAGCATTTCATAACCAACCATAAATTTACGTACGGTGGCGGAGCGCAACAGAGGCGGATAAAAGTGCGCGTGCAGCTGCCAGTGTTGATTCTCTTCGCCATTAAATGGCGCGCCGTGCCAGCCCATAGAGTAGGGGAAGGAGCACTGGAAGAGGTTGTCATAACGACTGGTCAGCTTTTTCAACGTCAGTGCCAAATCGCTGCGCTGGGCGTCGGTCAAATCGGTGATCCGCAAAACGTGGGCTTTGGGCAGCAGTAGCGTTTCGAACGGCCAGGCAGCCCAGTAAGGTACAACGGCTAACCAGTGTTCGGTTTCGACAACGGTACGGCTACCGTCTGCCAGCTCGCGCTGAACATAATCCACCAGCATTGGTGATTTCTGTTCGGCAAAATATTCTTTTTGCAGGCGGTCTTCGCGCTCAGCTTCGTTAGGCAGGAAGCTATTTGCCCAAATCTGTCCGTGCGGATGCGGGTTAGAGCAGCCCATCGCCGCGCCTTTGTTTTCAAAGACCTGTACCCACGGGTACGTTTTTCCCAGCTCTGCGGTTTGCTCCTGCCAGGTTTTGACGATTTCCGTCAATGCCGCAACGCTCAGTTCTGGCAACGTTTTACTGTGATCCGGTGAAAAGCAGATCACCCGGCTGGTACCGCGCGCGCTCTGGCAACGCATTAGCGGATCGTTGCTTTCTGGCGCATCTGGCGTGTCAGACATCAAGGCCGCAAAGTCATTAGTGAAAACGTAAGTCCCGGTGTAATCGGGGTTTTTATCGCCAGTCACCCGCACATTACCTGCGCAGAGGAAGCAATCTGGATCGTGCGCAGGTAACACCTGTTTGGCTGGCGTTTCCTGCGCCCCCTGCCAGGGGCGCTTAGCGCGGTGCGGTGAAACCAGAATCCATTGCCCGGTGAGCGGGTTGTAGCGGCGATGTGGATGATCAACGGGATTAAATTGCGTCATGGTCGTTCCTTAATCGGGATATCCCTGTGGATGGCGTGACTGCCAGTGCCAGGTGTCCTGCGCCATTTCATCGAGTGTGCGCGTTACGCGCCAGTTCAGTTCACGGTCGGCTTTGCTGGCGTCAGCCCAGTAGGCCGGAAGGTCGCCCTCGCGACGCGGTGCAAAATGATAATTAACCGGTTTGCCGCAGGCTTTGCTGAAGGCATTAACCACGTCCAGCACGCTGCTGCCCACGCCAGCGCCGAGGTTGTAGATGTGTACGCCTGGCTTGTTCGCCAGTTTTTCCATCGCTACGACGTGACCGTCCGCCAGATCCATTACGTGGATGTAATCGCGCACGCCAGTACCGTCTTCGGTCGGATAATCGTTACCAAAAATCGCCAGCGAGTCGCGACGGCCTACAGCAACCTGGGCGATGTATGGCATCAGGTTATTCGGAATGCCTTGCGGATCTTCGCCCATATCGCCCGACGGATGCGCGCCAACTGGGTTGAAGTAGCGCAGCAGGGCAATGCTCCAGTCCGGCTGGGCTTTTTGCAGATCGGTGAGGATCTGTTCCACCATCAGCTTGCTTTTGCCGTAAGGGCTTTGCGGTGTGCCGGTCGGGAAGCTTTCAACATATGGAATTTTGGGCTGATCGCCATAAACGGTGGCGGAGGAGCTAAAGATAAAGTTTTTGACGTTAGCGGCGCGCATGGCGCTAATCAGGCGCAGAGTACCGTTGACATTGTTGTCGTAATATTCAAGCGGTTTTTGTACCGATTCGCCAACGGCTTTCAGCCCGGCGAAGTGGATCACGGTGTCGATAGCGTGATCGTGCAGGATCTCGGTCATCAACGCTTCGTTACGGATATCGCCTTCAACAAACGTTGGATGTTTGCCGCCTAAACGCTCGATAACAGGCAGTACGCTGCGCTTACTGTTACAGAGGTTATCAAGAATGATGACATCATGACCGTTTTGCAGTAATTGCACACAGGTATGACTTCCAATGTAACCGCTACCACCGGTAACCAGAACTCTCATAATTCGCTCCATTAGGCTTATGGTATGAAATAACCATAGCATAACAAAGATGCGAAAAGTGTGACATGGAATAAATTAGTGGAATCGTTTACACAAGAATTTAGCCGTTTTTTATGCGCGATTAAGTGATTATAAAACAGAGGGTTTATGAATGATTGCGCTTTTTATCTGAAAAAAAGACGCGGTTTCATGCCTGCATGCGTCGAACTGTAGGCCGGAGAGGGCGCTTAGGCCGCCTCCGGTACAGTCAGCATTACCGACTCAGTTAATTTTTGTCAGCGCATAGCGATAAAAGTCACCGTCCGGCACGAACTCAAGACGATGGGTAATACAGGCAGGCGCATCTTCAGCGTGGTGCGAAACAAACAACAATTGCGTTTCACCTTCGCTAATCAGCACATCAACAAAACGGCGGATAAGCTGGCGATTGAGCGGGTCCAGCCCCTGTAGTGGTTCATCGAGAATAAGCAACGTCGGATGTTTCACCAGCGCGCGGACGATCAGCGCCAGACGCTGCTGTCCCCAGGAAAGACTATGGAACGGAGCGTCAGCCGTGCGTTTATCAATGCCGAGAATATCCAGCCACTGCTGCACCAGTTTTTGCTGGCGATCCGAAACGGCCTGATAAATGCCAATCGAATCAAAATAGCCAGAAAGAATCACATTACGCACAGTAGTGCTGACCCGGTAATCCAGATGCAAACTACTGCTGACGTAACCGATATGCTTTTTGATATCCCAGATGGTTTCGCCGCTGCCGCGACGTCGTCCGAAAAGCGTCAAATCGTTGCTGTAACCTTGCGGATGATCGCCAGTAATCAGGCTTAATAACGTCGATTTTCCCGCGCCATTTGGCCCGACAATTTGCCAGTGTTCGCCTGGATTCACCTGCCAGCTAAGGTTATTAAGAATGGGGCGTTCGTTATAAGAAACCACGCCATTGTTCAGCACAATGCGCGGTTCGTTGGCGGGTAAGGCGTGACGTGCTGAAGGTTCATCCGGCTCCGGCATTTGCACACCTTCAAGCAGTTCGCTATGCGCCAGTTGCGCAACGAGTGCTTGTTGGAGCAGTTCTTCTTTAGCGCCAGTTTCCGCTAACGTGCAATCCGCCAGCACGCCAGCAAACTGGACAAATTCCGGGATCTCATCGAAGCGATTGAGCACCAGTACCAGAGTAATACCGGACTGATGTAACGAGGCGAGTAGCTCAGCCAGCTGCTGACGTGAGGCAACATCCAGGCCATCGAACGGTTCATCAAGGATCAACAAGTCAGGCTCCGACATCAGCGCCTGACACAGCAGGGTTTTTCGCGTCTCGCCAGTGGAAAGGTATTTAAAGCGTCGGTCGAGGAGGGCGGTAATACCGAACTGCTGCGCCAGTTGCATGCAACGCGGAGTATCCTTTACTTCATCCTGAATGATCTCAGCCGTGGTACGCCCGGTGTCATCTTCGCCAGGACTAAGCATATCGGTGTTATTCCGCTGCCATTCGTCGCTGACGAGCTTTTGCAATTGCTCGAAGGAGAGACGAGTGATGTGGGAAAACTGGCTTTGCCGTTCACCTTTCAAAAGCGGAAGTTCACCTGCCAGCGCGCGGGCCAGCGCCGATTTCCCGCTTCCATTCGAACCGACAAACGCCCAACTATCACCCGCGTTTAACGTTAGCTGAGGCAATTGCAGCGTTTTTGTGTCGCCAAGACGAAACGTGCCTTGCAAAATTTGCAACGATGACATTTTATATCCCATTTTGTGCAGCGATTACTGACAGGGATACGTGTTTCATAACAAATTGTCAACACGCTTAGCACAGCGTGGCGATAATCACGCTGTCGGCATTAAAGTAGGCCGTGACATTCTGTCCTTGCTGAAGAGAAGTCGCTTCATTTACCGGCACTGTGGCGCACAGTGTTTGCCCGTCGGGTAGCGCCATTAATACTTCGCACTGCTCTGCGCCGCGCTCAATATGACTAATAATACCCGGTAATTGGTTGTCAGCGTTTTGCGCGACCGCCTCGTCCTGAGTAATCCCTACCCACGGCGCTTTTAGCAATATCAACACTTCTTTGCCTTCATCCAGCCCCAGACGTGCGCCGCTTTGTGCGGTAATTGCGACTTTCAGGCGTGTTTTTCCATCAGCCAGTAAGACATCAACATGCTGTTGAACGTCATCATGATCGCGGGCGGTGATGGTACCGAACCACTGGTTACGGGCGCTGGTTTGCAGTGAAAAACGTGAGATCGCGGCCAGCAGGCTGTTCAGCGGCAGGGCGTCATCGTCACTTAACACATCAAAGGCTTTTTGCTGGATTTGCGCCAGTAAGTCATAGAGCTGAATCAGTCGCTGACCATAGCGGGTCAGTACTGCGCCGCCGCCACCTTTACCGCCTGTTGCGCGCTCAACCAGAATATGCTCACTTAACTGATTCATCTCGTTAATGGCATCCCAGGCGCTTTTATAGCTGATACCGGCATCTTTCGCTCCCTGGCTAATGGAACCGGAAAGCGCAATGTGTTTTAGTAGCGAAATGCGGCGCGGGTCGGCGAATAATTTTTGTTGGAGCTTAAGGGTGAGAAGGATTTCGGCCTGCATAACAATGTCCTGGCAAAAGTCTTATTGTGACGGAAAACGAACGCCACGCAAAGCTGACCGCACAAAAGGGGAGTGCTTTTCTGTGCTTAGCGGTTAGAATAGTCTCATGACTATATCTGGAGTTGACCATGTTAGAGTTATTAAAAAGTCTGGTATTCGCCGTAATCATGGTACCTGTCGTGATGGCCATCATCCTGGGTCTGATTTACGGTCTTGGTGAAGTATTCAACATCTTTTCTGGTGTTGGTAAAAAAGACCAGCCCGGACAAAATCATTGATTCCCTGAATGCCCGCTTAGTCGGGCATTTTCTTTTTCTCAACTTCCTGCTTTTCCTGCCGATATTTTTTCTCATCTACCTCACAAAGGTTAGCAATAACTGCTGGGAAAATTCCGAACTTGCCGTTATATTGACGCCTACATAACGTTAGATTAAGGGGTTACCAATGGCTCGTAAATGGTTGAACTTGTTTACCGGGGCGGCACTCTCTTTCGCTGTTGCTGGCAATGCACTGGCAGATGAAGGGAAAATCACGGTGTTCGCCGCCGCATCACTGACTAACGCAATGCAGGACATTGCTACGCAGTATAAAAAAGAGAAAGGCGTGGATGTGGTTTCTTCTTTCGCTTCGTCATCTACTTTGGCCCGTCAGATTGAAGCGGGTGCGCCTGCGGATCTGTTTATTTCTGCCGATCAGAAATGGATGGATTATGCGGTTGATAAAAAAGCGATCGATACGGCTTCGCGCCAGACACTGCTCGGCAATAGCCTGGTCGTTGTAGCACCGAAAGCCAGCGAGCAGAAAGATTTCACCATCGACAGCAAAACCAACTGGACTTCGCTGCTGAATGGCGGTCGCCTCGCGGTTGGTGATCCGGAACATGTCCCTGCTGGCATTTATGCGAAAGAAGCACTGCAAAAACTGGGCGCATGGGATACGCTCTCCCCGAAACTGGCTCCGGCGGAAGATGTTCGTGGCGCGCTGGCGTTGGTCGAACGCAATGAAGCGCCGCTGGGTATTGTTTACGGTTCTGACGCAGTTGCCAGCAAAGGGGTAAAAGTGGTTGCCACCTTCCCGGAAGATTCACATAAAAAAGTGGAATATCCGGTTGCTGTTGTGGAAGGGCATAATAATGCGACAGTGAAAGCATTTTATGATTATCTGAAGGGACCGCAGGCAGCGGAAATCTTTAAACGTTACGGATTTACAACCAAGTAATGATACTGACCGATCCAGAATGGCAGGCGGTTTTACTAAGCCTGAAAGTTTCTTCCCTGGCTGTGCTGCTTAGCCTGCCGTTTGGGATCTTTTTTGCCTGGTTACTGGTGCGTTGCACGTTTCCGGGCAAAGCTCTGCTCGACAGCGTACTGCATCTACCGCTGGTGTTACCGCCCGTGGTCGTCGGTTACCTATTATTAGTTTCGATGGGACGGCGCGGATTTATCGGTGAACGTCTGTATGACTGGTTTGGTCTTTCTTTCGCGTTTAGCTGGCGTGGTGCGGTTCTCGCTGCCGCTGTCATGTCTTTTCCGCTGATGGTGCGGGCGATTCGTCTGGCGCTGGAAGGTGTTGATATCAAACTGGAGCAGGCCGCAAGAACGTTGGGTGCCGGGCGCTGGCGTGTCTTCTTCACTATTACCTTACCGCTGACGTTGCCGGGAATTATTGTTGGTACGGTACTGGCATTCGCTCGTTCGCTCGGTGAATTTGGCGCAACCATCACCTTTGTGTCGAACATTCCTGGTGAAACGCGAACCATTCCTTCTGCTATGTATACCCTGATCCAGACCCCAGGTGGGGAAAGTGGCGCGGCGAGACTGTGTATTATTTCTATTGCGCTGGCGATGATCTCCCTGTTGATTTCAGAATGGCTGGCCAGAATCAGCCGTGAACGGGCGGGGCGCTAATCATGCTGGAACTGAATTTTTCCCAGACGTTGGGCAACCATTGCCTGACGATTAATGAAACGCTGCCCGCCAATGGCATCACCGCTATTTTTGGTGTCTCTGGTGCCGGAAAAACCTCGCTGATTAACGCCATCAGTGGGCTGACGCGCCCGCAAAAAGGGCGGATTGTCCTCAATGGTCGGGTACTAAATGACGCCGATAAAGGTATCTGCCTGACGCCAGAAAAGCGTCGCGTAGGCTATGTGTTTCAGGATGCGCGGCTGTTCCCGCATTACAAAGTGCGTGGCAATCTGCGCTACGGCATGGCGAAAAGCATGGTCGATCAGTTCGATAAGCTGGTGGCGCTTTTAGGCATTGAACCGTTGCTTGATCGTTTACCAGGCAGCCTGTCCGGAGGCGAAAAACAGCGCGTGGCGATTGGTCGGGCTTTGCTGACAGCACCGGAATTGCTGTTGCTGGATGAACCGCTGGCGTCACTGGATATTCCGCGTAAACGCGAACTGTTGCCTTATCTGCAACGTCTGACGCGGGAAATCAACATTCCGATGTTGTATGTCAGCCATTCGCTGGATGAGATCCTCCATCTGGCAGACAGAGTGATGGTACTGGAAAACGGTCAGGTGAAAGCCTTTGGCGCGCTGGAAGAAGTGTGGGGCAGTAGCGTGATGAATCCGTGGCTGCCGAAAGAGCAACAAAGTAGCATTCTGAAAGTGACGGTGCTTGAGCATCATCCGCATTACGCGATGACCGCGCTGGCGCTGGGCGATCAGCATTTGTGGGTCAATAAGCTGGACGAACCGCTGCAAGCTGCGCTACGTATCCGCATTCAGGCTTCCGATGTTTCTCTGGTTTTACAACCGCCGCAGCAAACCAGCATTCGTAACGTATTGCGGGCAAAAGTTGTTAATAGTTATGACGACAACGGCCAGGTGGAAGTGGAGCTGGAAGTCGGCGGTAAAACGCTGTGGGCGCGTATCAGCCCGTGGGCCAGGGATGAACTGGCGATCAAACCAGGCCTGTGGCTGTACGCGCAAATTAAAAGTGTGTCGATAACCGCCTGATTAAATCAGGTGGCTATAAATGAACTGGGCAATGCTGTCGGTGGTGTTATCACCAATCACAATGTTGGCGCGCGCTTTTACCGCGTCATCGGCGTTGCCCATCGCCACGCCTGTACCAGCGGCTTCCAGCATACTGATATCATTAAAGTTATCGCCGAATGCCACGACGTTTTCCATCGACCAACCTTGTGCCTCAACCCATTTCGTCAAACGTTTACCTTTGCTGTTGCCGCCGCGTGCAATATCAACCTGATCGTGCCAGGACCATTCACACTCCAGTCCCAGTTCATGTTCGACATGCTTACCAAAATGCTGCAATTGCGGCAGGTCATCGTGCGTCAGGGCGAACTTCCATACGGCGTTAACTTGTTGCGCCGTTTCAGCCAGAGAAGCGACTTGTGTGAAAGTCGGACGCTGTTCCGGCGGCAGGGTTTGCGCCCAGTTAGACGTGCGAATGACATGCCCGGTCGGGTGCTCATAGACCATTGCATCATCGACATACATCAGACCGTGAATGTGGTGTTCATTCAGCATCTCAATGAGTTGCAGGGCTTTATTAACGGGCATTGGGTCCGCTTCCAGCACGGTTTTTGCATGATAATCATACAAATAGGTGCCATTACAGCAAATAGCAGGTGTATCCAGCGCCAGCGCCTGATAAAAAGGATGAATAGCGACGTGATGGCGACCTGTGACGATGATTAATCGATAGCCTGCTTCGCGAGCACGGGCCAGGGCTTCTATCGATGAAGGAAGCAGGGTCTTTTTCGGGGTCAATAAGGTGCCGTCTAAGTCGAGAGCAATCACGCGTGTGGTCATGGCGTATTCCAGATTAAGGTTAAGAATTTTCGTCTGCGCGAATGGTACACCGATACCACTATCGGACAAAATTCTGCGTTTTAATTCAGCATTCACCGCCAAAAGCGACTAATTTTAGCTGTTACAGTCAGTTGCTAAATGCAAAGGAGCATTCATGAAGCAAACAGTTTATATCGCCAGCCCTGAGAGCCAGCAAATTCACGTCTGGAACCTGAATCATGAAGGCGCACTGACGCTGACACAGGTTGTCGATGTGCCGGGGCAGGTGCAGCCGATGGTGGTCAGCCCGGACAAACGCTATCTCTATGTTGGTGTTCGCCCTGAGTTTCGCGTCCTGGCGTATCGTATCGCCCCGGACGATGGCGCGCTGACCTTTGCCGCAGAGTCTGCGCTGCCGGGTAGTCCGACGCATATTTCCACCGATCACCAGGGGCAGTTTGTCTTTGTCGGTTCTTACAATGCGGGTAACGTGAGCGTAACGCGTCTGGAAGATGGCCTGCCAGTGGGCGTCGTCGATGTGGTCGAGGGGCTGGACGGTTGCCATTCCGCCAATATCTCACCGGACAACCGTACGCTGTGGGTTCCGGCATTAAAGCAGGATCGCATTTGCCTGTTTACTGTCAGCGAGGATGGTCATCTGGTGGCGCAGGACCCTGCGGAAGTGACTACCGTTGAAGGGGCCGGCCCGCGTCATATGGTATTCCATCCAAACGAACAATATGCGTATTGCGTCAATGAGTTAAACAGCTCAGTGGATGTCTGGGAACTGAAAGATCCGCACGGCAATATCGAATGTGTCCAGACGCTGGATATGATGCCGGAAAACTTCTCCGACACCCGTTGGGCGGCTGATATTCATATCACCCCGGATGGTCGTCATTTATACGCCTGCGACCGTACCGCCAGCCTGATTACCGTTTTCAGCGTTTCGGAAGATGGCAGCGTGTTGAGTAAAGAAGGCTTCCAGCCAACGGAAACCCAGCCGCGCGGCTTCAATGTTGATCACAGCGGCAAGTATTTGATTGCCGCCGGGCAAAAATCTCACCACATCTCGGTATACGAAATTGTTGGCGAGCAGGGGCTACTGCATGAAAAAGGCCGCTATGCGGTCGGGCAGGGACCAATGTGGGTGGTGGTTAACGCGCACTAACCGCTGATTTACCCGGCGCAGTCTCTCCTGCGCCGGTGTATTAACCTATCTCCTGTAACGCATGTCTCTGGCGTTCGACGATATTGGTCCACAAATTGTCTTTATCGTCAGTCCACAAATTAATCAGCAAGGCAAAAAAGCGTTCAGCTGCCGGAGAAAGCACGGCATCTTTGCGGCGAATAATCCCCAATGTCCGACGTATAACGGGTTCCACCAGTGGGATACCAATAATCGAAGAATAGGGCGCATGGGGCATTGCCAGGCCTGGAAGCGCCGAAATCCCCAGTCCTGCCTCCACCAGTCCTAATGACGTCGAAAGATGACGCACTTCGTAAAACCAGTCCAGCTTCCAGGGCTTGTCGGCTAGCTGTTGTTCTATCAACAGTCGGTTGCCGCTGGAGGAGCGTACGCCAATCATTTTGTAACCCACTAACTCCTGCCATTCTACAAGCTGCTTTTTGGCCAATGGATGGTCACGCCGACAGGCCAGCACGAACGGCTCGTTGACCAGTGGGGTAAAATCGATGGATGAATTTGTGACGTTGTTCATGTTTATGCCAAAGTCTGATTCGTTACACAGCACCGATTCCATGCAATTATTCGTGCCTTGTTCCAGAATCCGCACTTTAATATTGGGATACAGCTCATTAAATTTACCGATTGCCAGCGGTAAAAAATAAAATACTGCGGTCGGAATACACGCTAATGTCACCATACCACGATGATAAGCATTCATATCACGAATATTAAAAATCGTTTCATCGAATTTCTTTATTAATTCCCGCGCCTCCGGGAGCAATCTTTTTCCTGCTTTTGTTAACGTAACCTTGCGAGTTGTACGCTCAAATAGTTGGATATGTAAATCTTCCTCCATCTTTTTTATTCTTCGCGTTAATGCAGGTTGCGTAATATTGAGTAATTTAGCAGCATTGTTAAATGAACTGGACTCTGCCAGTATGACAAATGCCTTCATACTTGATAATTCATGCTTCATTATTACTCCGGAAAATGGAAGCGTCGATTTTGGGTGGCTGACCGTTAAAAATTTTAACTGCATTTAACCAACTTAAATTAATGAAAAAATGTTATTAATCGTTGAGCTAAAGTCATTAGAGATGCTTTGCCCTTAATGTAACCATATCGCAATAAGTTATGTTTTTAAATTGAGGGCATTATTATGAAAAAAATACCCTGCGTGATGATGCGAGGTGGAACCTCGAGGGGCGCGTTCCTGTTAGCGGAACATCTACCCGAAGATCAAACGCAGCGCGATAAAATATTGATGGCAATTATGGGTTCCGGTAACGATCTGGAAATTGACGGTATTGGCGGCGGTAATCCGCTGACCAGTAAAGTCGCCATTATTAGCCGCTCCAGCGATCCGCATGCAGATGTCGATTATCTGTTTGCTCAAGTTATCGTCCATGAGCAACGTGTCGATACCACGCCTAACTGCGGCAATATGCTGTCTGGCGTTGGGGCATTCGCCATTGAAAATGGTTTGATTGCAGCGACTTCGCCAGTTACCCGCGTACGTATCCGCAACGTCAATACGGGTACGTTCATCGAAGCTGATGTGCAAACGCCAAATGGTGTTGTCGAGTACGAGGGTAGCGCCAGAATTGACGGCGTACCGGGTACTGCCGCACCGGTTGCGCTCACTTTCCTGAATGCCGCCGGAACGAAAACCGGAAAAGTCTTCCCGACAGATAATCAGATTGATTATTTTGACGATGTCCCGGTGACCTGTATCGATATGGCGATGCCAATTGTCATTATTCCTGCTGAATATCTGGGAAAAACAGGCTATGAATTACCGGCAGAGCTGGATGCCGACAAAGCATTATTAGCCCGCATTGAATCTATCCGTCTACAAGCGGGTAAAGCAATGGGCTTAGGCGATGTCAGTAATATGGTTATCCCTAAACCTGTACTTATTTCTCCAGCGCAGAAAGGCGGGGCAATTAATGTGCGTTATTTTATGCCGCATTCTTGCCATCGCGCTTTGGCGATAACCGGTGCTATTGCTATTTCCAGTAGTTGTGCATTGGAAGGCACCGTCACCCGACAAATCGTCCCTTCTGTAGGATACGGCAATATCAATATTGAACACCCCAGTGGTGCGCTCGACGTTCATTTAAGTAATGAAGGTCAGGATGCCACGACGTTACGCGCATCTGTTATTCGGACGACCAGAAAAATATTTTCCGGTGAAGTTTATCTTCCCTGAAAAATTTTGTTGTCGTGATAATGACAATCAATAAAGGAATTCTGTATGAGTCATACAGAAAGAACAGGATATTAAATGAATAAGAAATCGTTATGGAAGCTAATTCTGATATTAGCAATCCCATGTATTATTGGCTTTATGCCAGCTCCAGCAGGATTAAGCGAACTGGCGTGGGTGCTTTTTGGTATTTACCTGGCGGCCATTGTGGGGCTGGTTATCAAGCCTTTCCCGGAACCTGTCGTACTGTTAATTGCCGTCGCCGCATCGATGGTAGTGGTGGGTAACTTATCAGGTGGGGAATTTAAAACCACCGCTGTATTAAGCGGTTACTCTTCCGGTACCACCTGGCTGGTGTTCTCGGCGTTTACCTTAAGCGCCGCATTTGTGACCACCGGCTTAGGTAAACGTATTGCCTATTTGCTGATTGGTAAAATTGGTAGCACTACCCTGGGTCTGGGTTACGTTACGGTATTTCTCGATCTGGTACTGGCTCCGGCAACACCGTCTAACACCGCGCGTGCGGGCGGCATTGTGTTACCGATCATCAACAGCGTGGCGGTGGCTTTGGGGTCAGAACCGGAAAAAAGTCCGCGTCGTGTCGGACATTACCTGATGATGTCCATTTACATGGTCACCAAAACCACCAGCTATATGTTCTTTACCGCAATGGCGGGGAACATTCTGGCGCTGAAAATGATCAACGACATTCTGCACCTGCAAATTAGCTGGGGTGGATGGGCGCTGGCCGCCGGATTGCCTGGCATCATTATGCTGCTGGTCACCCCGCTGGTGATTTACACCATGTATCCACCAGAAATTAAGAAGGTGGATAACAAAACCATCGCTAAAGCGGGCCTTGCCGAACTGGGACCGATGAAAATCCGCGAAAAAATGCTGCTCGGTGTCTTTGTGCTGGCGCTGCTGGGCTGGATTTTCAGTAAGTCTCTGGGGGTTGATGAATCCACCGTGGCAATCGTTGTTATGGCAACTATGCTGCTGCTGGGCATCGTTACCTGGGAAGACGTGGTTAAAAATAAAGGCGGCTGGAATACCTTAATCTGGTACGGCGGTATTATCGGCTTAAGCTCCTTATTATCGAAAGTTAAATTCTTCGAATGGTTAGCTGAAGTCTTTAAAAATAACCTGGCATTTGATGGTCACGGTAACGTTGCTTTCTTCGTTATTATTTTCCTCAGCATCATCGTGCGTTATTTCTTCGCTTCCGGTAGTGCCTATATCGTTGCCATGTTACCGGTATTTGCCATGCTGGCGAATGTCTCCGGCGCACCGTTAATGTTAACCGCGCTGGCACTGTTGTTCTCTAACTCCTATGGCGGCATGGTTACTCACTATGGCGGCGCGGCAGGTCCGGTCATCTTTGGCGTGGGTTACAACGATATTAAATCCTGGTGGTTGGTCGGTGCGGTACTGACGATATTAACCTTCCTGGTGCATATCACCCTCGGCGTGTGGTGGTGGAATATGCTGATCGGCTGGAACATGCTGTAAATATACTCGTCATACTTCAAGTTGCATGTGCTGCGTCTGCGTTCGCTCACCCCAGTCACTTACTTATGTAAGCGCCTGGGGATTCACTCGCTTGTCGCCTTCCTGCAACTCGAATTATTTAGAGTATATCCATTTATTATCTTTCTGCGCACTTCACGGTGCGCAGATATCTGGAGCATTTGATGATCAAGTTATCTGAAAAAGGCGTGTTTCTCGCCAGTAATAACGAAATAATTGCCGAAGAACATTTCACCGGCGAAATTAAAAAAGAAGAAGCCAAAAAAGGCACTATTGCCTGGTCTATTCTCTCTTCTCATAATACGTCCGGAAATATGGATAAGCTTAAAATTAAGTTTGATTCATTAGCCTCTCACGATATTACCTTTGTTGGTATTGTACAGACCGCTAAAGCGTCCGGTATGGAACGTTTCCCGCTGCCGTATGTGCTGACCAACTGCCATAACTCACTCTGCGCCGTCGGCGGCACTATTAACGGTGATGATCATGTTTTTGGTTTATCGGCAGCCCAGCGTTATGGCGGTATTTTTGTGCCTCCGCACATTGCGGTCATCCATCAATATATGCGTGAGATGATGGCAGGCGGCGGCAAAATGATCCTCGGGTCAGACAGCCATACCCGTTACGGTGCGTTAGGGACAATGGCGGTTGGCGAGGGCGGCGGCGAGTTGGTAAAACAACTGCTTAATGACACCTGGGATATCGACTATCCGGGCGTGGTTGCGGTGCATCTGACCGGAAAACCTGCGCCGTATGTGGGGCCGCAGGATGTGGCGCTGGCTATCATCGGTGCCGTGTTCAAAAACGGTTACGTCAAAAACAAAGTGATGGAGTTCGTAGGTCCCGGTGTTGCAGCGCTCTCTACCGATTTCCGCAACAGCGTTGACGTGATGACCACTGAAACGACCTGTTTAAGTTCTGTCTGGCAAACCGATGAAGAAGTCCATAACTGGCTGGCGCTGCACGGTCGCGGCCAGGATTACTGCCAGCTTAACCCTCAACCGATGGCGTACTACGATGGCTGCATCAGCGTTGATTTAAGCGCCATCAAACCAATGATTGCGCTGCCGTTTCACCCGAGCAACGTGTATGAAATCGACACGCTGAACCAGAACCTGACCGACATTCTGCGTGAGATTGAAATTGAGTCCGAGCGCGTGGCACACGGTAAAGCCAAACTCTCGCTGCTGGATAAAGTCGAAAACGGTCGCCTGAAAGTGCAGCAGGGGATTATCGCGGGCTGTTCTGGCGGTAACTACGAAAACGTCATCGCGGCGGCGAATGCACTGCGCGGTCAATCCTGTGGCAATGACACCTTCTCGTTAGCGGTTTACCCGTCATCACAGCCGGTGTTTATGGATCTCGCCAAAAAAGGTGTGGTAGCAGATTTGATTGGCGCAGGCGCAATCATCAGAACCGCGTTCTGCGGCCCATGCTTTGGCGCGGGCGATACGCCAATCAACAACGGTTTGAGTATTCGCCACACCACGCGAAACTTCCCGAATCGCGAAGGCTCTAAGCCAGCCAATGGGCAGATGTCAGCGGTGGCGTTGATGGACGCTCGTTCTATCGCTGCGACTGCGGCAAACGGTGGCTATTTAACCTCTGCCAGCGAACTCGATTGCTGGGACAACGTGCCGGAGTACGCCTTCGATGTAACGCCGTATAAAAACCGTGTTTATCAGGGCTTTGTGAAAGGGGCGACCCAGCAACCGCTGATTTACGGACCGAACATTAAAGACTGGCCGGAATTGGGTGCGCTGACTGACAATATCGTCCTCAAAGTGTGCTCGAAGATTCTCGACGAAGTGACCACCACCGACGAACTGATTCCTTCCGGTGAAACCTCTTCTTATCGTTCAAATCCGATTGGTCTGGCGGAGTTTACCCTGTCACGCCGCGATCCAGGTTATGTTGGTAGAAGTAAAGCGACTGCTGAGCTGGAAAATCAGCGTCTGGCGGGAAATGTCAGCGAGCTGACAGAGGTGTTTGCGCGCATTAAGCAGATTGCTGGTCAGGAGCATATTGATCCGCTGCAAACTGAAATTGGCAGTATGGTCTATGCGGTGAAACCAGGCGATGGTTCTGCGCGTGAGCAGGCGGCGAGCTGTCAGCGTGTGATTGGCGGTCTGGCGAATATTGCCGAGGAGTACGCGACTAAACGCTACCGTTCTAACGTCATCAACTGGGGGATGTTACCGCTGCAAATGGCGGAAGCACCGAACTTTGACGTAGGTGATTACATTTACATCCCTGGCATTAAAGCAGCGCTGGATAATCCGGGTACGACGTTTAAAGGTTATGTGATCCATGAAGATGCGCCGGTAACGGAAATTACGCTTTACATGGAAAGCCTGACGGCCGAAGAGCGCGAGATTATCAAGGCGGGTAGTTTGATTAACTTCAATAAAAACCGTCAGATGTAAAAAAAGGCGCTATGAAATATAGCGCCCAGTTTCATTAACCCGATGGTTCAGACTATCGGGTTTTCTTTTTTTACTTCTTCGCCTCTGCAACCACTTTACTACCCACGCCGCGGTTATTGTATTCCCACATGCGGTTGTAGTTAGTGTCATTCAGATTGCGTTGTATTTCGTCGCTATCGTCAACGCTGCCGGTGTTACCTGCGAATGGACGATTGGAAATCACCGCATCGGCCCACGGTTTCGCCGTGTTAAAACCTTCGTTGATGGCGCTATCACGGATCACCACCTGACCGTTGGTATTGGCATCAACATCCAGCGAGCGACCCAGTTGCGCCACGCCATCACCGGAAGCATTGAAACGGCTGTTTACGGCGAGGAAACCGTAATAGATGTTAGACAGCGTAGCCGGTGCAAACACATACGCTTCTTGCTGAGTACGTGAGTTCACCACGCGGAATTCGGTATTATCGAACACCACTGCGCCGCGACCAGAAACGATATCCACATCCCCTTCAATGTAGCTGTTAGTCACCAGGGTACGCGGCTGACGGTTGCTTTCCAGACGGTTTTGCACACCGCTGTTGGTGACAAAGAAGGTATTCTGGCGACCGAGAATATTGACGTTATTGATCTGCACTTTGTCGCCATCAGTACGCAGTGCCACCGCCGGATGGTTACCCGCATCTACGCTATCGCCCAGTGTGTTTTCGATGGTCAGGTTTTGCAGTTGCAGGCCATTGTTTTGTGACCAGAAGACCGCAGAACAGAGCACGCCAATGCTGTCGCTGCGTTTGCTCTGGCAGCTATCGTACATATACCACGCTGGTTTACCCGGCATATATTTGCCGCGTGGGTTGACGTCGTGACGCCAGTCGGCTGGGCTCATGCCCCCATCAAGGGAAAGCCCAATTTTCACATCAATCGGTTTTTCACCTGTACCGTACAGAGTAATTCCACCCGGAGCGGCAGGGACATACACCGTTCCCTGATACTCACCAGGCATCACGGCAATATACTGGCGCTTGTTGGTACGCTTGATAATTGCCGCATCTACCGCCGCCTGAATCGTGGTATGCGTTACACCTTGAGTACCCGCCGGGCCGACAACAAAGTCAGGTTGTGCAGGCAGGGTAATCGGGGAAGGATTCCACGCTGCAGCACCTGGTGTCAGGGATGCAAAATAGTGTTGAGCATCGAAATTCTGCGCTTCTTTTGCCGACAGAATCGGGCGAGAAGAGGTACCAGGCGCGGTTTGATCAGAAGGACGTTGATCGGGCGGTGTTGAGCTACAGGCGGTCAGCGTCACGCCAAAAGCCAATGCCAGCGCCAGACGGGAAACTGAAAATGTGTTCACAGGTTGCTCCGGGCTATGAAATAGAAAAATGAATCCGTTGAAGCCTGCTTTTTTATACTAACTTTAGCGAAACGGGAAGGTAAAAAGACAAAAAGTTGTTTTTAATACCTTTAAGTGATACCAGATGGTATTGCGCCATCTGGCAGAGTGATTAACTAAACATCGCAGTAATCGAGGCGCTTGCCAGAGAGTGGAAATGAACGTTAAACCCGACCATCGCGCCGCTGGCACCTTCATCGACATCAATACGTTCTACATCCAGCGCGTGAACGGTAAAAATGTAGCGATGGGTTTCGCCTTTCGGCGGCGCTGCACCATCGTACCCGGTTTTACCAAAGTCGGTACGCGTCTGCAAAACGCCATCTGGCATTGCTACCAGACCAGAGCCAAACCCTTGCGGTAATACGCGGGTATCAGCGGGTAAATTAACAACTACCCAGTGCCACCAGCCGGAGCCGGTTGGCGCATCCGGGTCGTAGCAGGTGACGACAAAACTTTTCGTTCCTGCAGGAACATCATCCCACGCCAGATGCGGTGAAATATTATCGCCATCGTAACCCATGCCGTTAAAGACATGACGATGTGGCAACTTATCGCCATCGCGCAGATCGTTACTGATGAGTTTCATGAACCCTCCTTTATTGTTTGCAGAAAGTGTAGCCAGAAACCCTCACGCTGACTTCCCGTTATTGGCAAAAAAATGTTTCATCCTGCACCGCACGATTAACCGCTGCGGTCAGACGCTGCAACTGTTGCGGGAGAATAATATAGGGCGGCATCAGGTAAATCAGTTTGCCAAAAGGCCGGATCCAGACACCCTGTTCGACAAAGAATTTTTGCAGCGCTGCCATATTCACCGGACGAGTGGTTTCGACCACGCCGATTGCCCCCAGTACGCGCACATCGGCAACCATTTCGGCGTCACAGGCGGGGGCAAGTTGCTCGCGTAGCTGCCCTTCAATAGCCGCCACCTGATGCTGCCAGTCGCCAGATTCGAGAATCGCCAGGCTGGCGTTTGCTGCTGCGCAGGCCAGCGGATTGCCCATAAAAGTTGGCCCATGCATAAAGCAGCCGGCTTCGCCGTTACTGATGGTTTCCGCAACCTCGCGCGTGGTGAGCGTGGCGGAAAGGGTCATTGTGCCGCCGGTTAAGGCTTTACCGAGACACAAAATATCCGGCGCAATTTCTGCATGTTCACAGGCAAACAGTTTGCCGGTACGACCAAATCCGGTGGCGATCTCGTCGGCAATCAGCAAGATACCTTCGCGATCGCACATTTTGCGGATTCGTTTTAACCATTCCGGATGGTAGATGCGCATCCCGCCTGCGCCCTGGACAATCGGTTCAATGATCACTGCGGCGATTTCATGACGATGCGCCGCCATCAGGCGGGCAAAGCCCACCATATCGCGTTCATCCCATTCACCATCCAGGCGGCTTTGCGGGGCGGGAGCAAACAAGTTTTCTGGCAGATAGCCTTTCCACAGGCTGTGCATTGAGTTGTCCGGATCGCACACCGACATCGCGCCAAAGGTATCGCCATGATAACCATTGCGGAAGGTCAGAAAACGCTGGCGCGCTTCGCCTTTGGCCTGCCAGTACTGCAACGCCATTTTCATCGCCACTTCTACCGCTACGGAGCCGGAGTCCGCGAGAAAAACGCACTCCAGCGGTTGCGGCGTCATTGCCACCAATTTGCGGCACAGCTCGACAGCGGGCGCATGGGTGATACCACCAAACATCACATGCGACATGGCATCAATTTGCGTCTTCATCGCCGCATTAAGCAGCGGGTGATTGTAGCCGTGGATCGCCGCCCACCAGGACGACATACCGTCAACCAGGCGTCTGCCGTCAGACAAAATTAGCTCGCAACCTTCGGCGCTCGCCACCGGATAAACCGGTAGCGGGGAGGTCATGGATGTGTATGGGTGCCAGATATGGCGTTGGTCAAAGGCAAGATCGTCCGTTGTCATAATCGACTTGTAAACCAAATTGAAAAGATTTAGGTTTACGAGTCTACACCGAATTAACAACAAAAAACACGTTTTGGAGAAGCCCCATGGCTCACCGCCCACGCTGGACATTGTCGCAAGTCACAGAATTATTTGAAAAACCGTTGCTGGATCTGCTGTTTGAAGCGCAGCAGGTGCATCGTCAGCATTTCGATCCTCGTCAGGTGCAGGTCAGCACTTTGCTGTCGATTAAGACCGGAGCTTGTCCGGAAGATTGCAAATATTGCCCGCAAAGCTCGCGCTACAAAACCGGGCTGGAAGCCGAGCGGTTGATGGAAGTTGAACAGGTGCTGGAGTCGGCGCGCAAAGCGAAAGCGGCAGGATCGACGCGCTTCTGCATGGGCGCGGCGTGGAAGAATCCCCACGAACGCGATATGCCGTACCTGGAACAAATGGTGCAGGGGGTAAAAGCGATGGGGCTGGAGGCGTGTATGACGCTGGGCACGTTGAGTGAATCTCAGGCGCAGCGCCTGGCGAATGCCGGGCTGGATTACTACAACCACAACCTCGACACCTCGCCGGAGTTTTACGGCAATATCATCACCACGCGTACCTATCAGGAACGCCTCGATACGCTGGAAAAAGTGCGCGACGCCGGGATCAAAGTCTGTTCAGGCGGCATTGTGGGCTTAGGCGAAACAGTAAAAGATCGCGCCGGATTATTGCTGCAACTGGCAAACCTGCCAACACCGCCGGAAAGCGTACCAATCAACATGCTGGTGAAGGTGAAAGGCACGCCGCTGGCGGATAACGATGATGTCGATGCCTTTGATTTTATTCGCACCATTGCAGTTGCGCGGATCATGATGCCGACCTCTTACGTACGCCTTTCTGCCGGACGCGAGCAGATGAACGAACAGACTCAGGCGATGTGCTTTATGGCTGGCGCAAACTCGATTTTCTACGGTTGCAAACTGCTGACCACGCCGAATCCGGAAGAAGATAAAGACCTGCAACTGTTCCGCAAACTGGGGCTAAATCCGCAGCAAACTGCCGTGCTGGCGGGCGATAACGAACAACAGCAGCGTCTGGAGCAGGCGCTGATGACCCCGGACACTGACGAATATTACAACGCGGCAGCACTATGAGCTGGCAGGAGAAAATCAACGCGGCGCTCGATGCGCGGCGTGCTGCCGATGCCCTGCGTCGCCGTTATCCAGTGGCGCAAGGAGCCGGACGCTGGCTGGTGGCGGACGATCGCCAGTATCTGAACTTTTCCAGTAACGATTATTTAGGTTTAAGCCATCATCCGCAAATTATCCGTGCCTGGAAGCAGAGTGCGGAGCAATTTGGCGTCGGTAGCGGCGGCTCCGGTCACGTCAGCGGTTATAGCGTGGCGCATCAGGCGCTGGAAGAAGAACTGGCCGAGTGGCTGGGCTATTCGCGGGCACTGCTGTTTATCTCTGGTTTTGCCGCAAATCAGGCCGTCATTGCCGCGATGATGGCGAAAGAGGACCGTATTGTTGCCGACCGGCTTAGCCATGCCTCATTGCTGGAGGCTGCAAGTTTAAGCCCGTCGCCGCTTCGCCGTTTTGCTCATAACGATGTCACTCATCTGGCGCGACTGCTTGCTTCCCCCTGTCCGGGGCAGCAACTGGTAGTGACAGAAGGCGTGTTCAGCATGGACGGCGATAGTGCGCCACTGGAGGAAATCCAGCAGGTAACGCAACAGCACGATGGCTGGTTGATGGTCGATGACGCCCACGGCACGGGCGTTATCGGGGAGCAGGGGCGTGGCAGCTGCTGGCTGCAAAAGGTAAAACCAGAATTGCTGGTGGTGACTTTTGGCAAAGGATTTGGCATCAGCGGAGCAGCGGTGCTTTGCTCCAATACGGTGGCGGATTATCTGCTGCAATTCGCCCGCCATCTTATCTACAGCACCAGTATGCCGCCCGCTCAGGCGCAGGCATTACGTGCGTCGCTGGCGGTCATTCGCAGTGATGAGGGTGATGCACGGCGCGAAAAACTGGCGGCACTCATTACGCGTTTTCGTGCCGGAGTGCAGGATTTGCCGTTTACGCTTGCTGATTCATGGAGCGCCATCCAGCCATTGATCGTCGGTGATAACAGCCGTGCGTTACAACTGGCAGAAAAACTGCGCCAGCAAGGTTGCTGGGTCACGGCGATTCGCCCGCCAACCGTACCCGCTGGTACTGCGCGACTGCGCTTAACGCTAACCGCAGCGCATGAAATGCAGGATATCGATAGTCTGCTGGAGGTGCTGCATGACAACGGTTAATAAACAAGCCATTGCAGCGGCATTTGGTCGGGCAGCCGCGCACTATGAGCAACATGCGGATCTACAGCGCCAGAGTGCTGACGTCTTACTGGCAATGCTCCCACAGCGTAAATACACCCACGTACTGGATGCGGGTTGTGGACCTGGCTGGATGAGCCGCCACTGGCGGGAACGTCACGCGCAGGTGACGGCGTTAGATCTCTCTCCGCCAATGCTTGTTCAGGCACGCCAGAAGGATGCCGCAGACCATTATCTGGCGGGAGATATCGAATCCCTGCCGTTAGCGACTGCAACCTTCGATCTTGCATGGAGCAATCTCGCGGTACAGTGGTGCGGTAATTTATCCACGGCACTCCGCGAGCTATACAGGGTGGTGCGCCCCGGAGGCGTGGTCGCGTTTACCACGCTGGTGCAGGGATCGCTCCCTGAATTACATCAGGCGTGGCAGGCGGTGGACGAGCGTCCGCATGCTAATCGCTTTTTACCGCCAGATGAAATCGAACAGTCACTGAACGGCGTGCATTATCAACATCATATTCAGCCCATCACGCTGTGGTTTGATGATGCGCTCAGTGCCATGCGTTCGCTGAAAGGCATCGGTGCCACGCATCTTCATGAAGGGCGCGACCCGCGAATATTAACGCGTTCGCAGTTGCAGCGATTGCAACTGGCCTGGCCGCAACAACAGGGGCGATATCCTCTGACGTATCATCTTTTTTTGGGAGTGATTGCTCGTGAGTAAACGTTATTTTGTCACCGGAACGGATACCGAAGTGGGGAAAACCGTCGCCAGTTGTGCACTTTTACAAGCCGCAAAGGCAGTAGGCCACCGGACGGCAGGTTATAAACCGGTCGCCTCTGGCAGCGAAAAGACCCCGGAAGGCTTACGTAATAGCGACGCGCTGGCGTTACAGCGCAACAGCAGCCTGCAGCTGGATTACGCAACGGTAAATCCTTACACCTTCGCAGAACCCACTTCGCCGCACATCATCAGCGCGCAAGAGGGCAGGCCGATAGAATCATTGGTAATGAGCGCCGGATTACGCGCGCTTGAACAACAGGCTGACTGGGTGTTAGTGGAAGGTGCTGGCGGCTGGTTTACGCCGCTTTCTGACACTTTCACTTTTGCGGATTGGGTAACACAGGAACAACTGCCGGTGATACTGGTAGTTGGTGTGAAACTCGGCTGTATTAATCACGCGATGTTGACTGCACAGGCTGTGCAGCAAGCCGGACTCACTCTGGTGGGTTGGGTAGCGAACGATGTCACTCCACCGGGCAAGCGTCACGCTGAATATTTGACCACGCTCACCCGCATGATTCCCGCTCCGCTGGTGGGCGAAATTCCCTGGCTTGCAGAAAATCCAGAAAATGCGGCAACCGGAAAGTACATCAATCTTGCCTTAATGTAGTCATCCTGTACTTGGTTAAATTGCGAGCGAGATCGCGTCTTCGATTGACTGCAATTTAACCAATTAAATTCTAAAATAATCACGAAAAAAATTTTACTTCCGCATCATGCGGTGGATGTGGGAATTGCCCAGGCGGCGGGGGATAGGGGCTGCAGACAGTTATCCACTATTCCTGTGGATAACCATGTGTATTAGAGTTAGAAAACACGAGGCAAGCGAGAGAATACGCGGCTTGCACGCGAATTGGCGTTAAAGACGGCTCAAAGAAATATCTTTTATTTTTTAACTGGTTAGATAATTGCAATGGCAGTCACTGAACAGGCATCTCTTGCCATAAAACTGTCATCACTCATCTTGACAAATGTTAAAAAAGCCGTTGCTTTGGGGATAACCCGGTAAGGCCGGAGTTTTATCTCGCCACAGAGTAAATTTTGCTCATGATTGACAGCTGAGTTTACGCTGTAACAGAAATATTATGGTGAGAAACTGTTTTTTTATCCAGTGTAATTTGTTGGCATAATTAAGTACGACGAGTAAAATTACATACCTGCCCGCCCAACTCCTTCAGGTAGCGACTCATGAGTAAACCGTTCAAACTGAATTCCGCTTTTAAACCTTCTGGCGATCAGCCAGAGGCGATTCGACGTCTCGAAGAGGGGCTGGAAGATGGCCTGGCGCACCAGACGTTACTTGGAGTGACTGGCTCCGGGAAAACCTTCACCATTGCCAATGTCATTGCTGACCTTCAGCGCCCTACCATGGTACTTGCGCCCAACAAAACGCTGGCGGCCCAGTTGTATGGCGAAATGAAAGAATTCTTCCCGGAAAACGCGGTGGAATATTTCGTCTCCTACTACGACTACTATCAGCCGGAAGCCTATGTACCGAGTTCCGACACCTTCATTGAGAAAGATGCCTCGGTAAACGAACATATCGAGCAGATGCGTTTGTCCGCCACCAAAGCGATGCTGGAGCGGCGTGATGTGGTTGTGGTGGCATCGGTTTCCGCGATTTATGGTCTGGGCGATCCTGATTTATATCTCAAGATGATGCTCCATCTCACGGTCGGTATGATTATCGATCAGCGCGCGATTCTGCGCCGACTGGCGGAGCTGCAATACGCTCGTAATGATCAGGCATTCCAGCGCGGTACTTTCCGCGTTCGTGGTGAGGTGATAGATATCTTCCCGGCAGAATCGGATGACATTGCACTTCGCGTGGAACTGTTTGACGAGGAAGTGGAACGATTGTCGTTATTTGACCCGCTGACCGGGCAGATTGTTTCCACTATTCCACGTTTTACCATCTACCCGAAAACGCACTACGTCACGCCGCGCGAGCGCATCGTACAGGCGATGGAAGAGATCAAAGAAGAACTGGCCGCCAGACGCAAAGTGCTGTTGGAGAACAACAAGTTGCTTGAAGAGCAGCGGCTGACCCAGCGTACCCAGTTTGATCTGGAGATGATGAACGAACTGGGGTATTGCTCGGGCATTGAAAACTACTCACGCTTCCTCTCCGGCCGTGGACCAGGTGAGCCACCGCCGACGCTGTTTGATTACCTGCCTGCCGATGGGCTGTTGGTCGTCGATGAATCTCACGTCACCATTCCACAAATTGGCGGCATGTATCGCGGTGACCGGGCGCGTAAAGAGACACTGGTGGAGTATGGCTTCCGCCTGCCATCAGCGCTGGATAACCGTCCGCTTAAGTTTGAAGAGTTCGAAGCATTAGCGCCGCAAACCATCTATGTTTCGGCGACGCCGGGTAATTACGAGCTGGAAAAATCCGGCGGCGATGTGGTGGATCAGGTGGTGCGTCCAACAGGCTTACTTGACCCGATTATTGAAGTGCGTCCGGTAGCGACACAGGTGGATGATCTTCTATCGGAGATTCGTCAGCGAGCGGCAATTAACGAACGCGTACTGGTTACAACTCTGACCAAGCGGATGGCGGAAGATCTCACTGAATATCTCGAAGAACACGGTGAGCGCGTGCGTTATCTTCACTCAGATATCGACACCGTCGAACGTATGGAGATTATCCGCGACTTGCGTCTGGGTGAGTTCGACGTATTGGTAGGGATCAACTTACTGCGCGAAGGTCTGGATATGCCGGAAGTGTCGCTGGTGGCGATCCTCGACGCTGACAAAGAAGGCTTCCTGCGTTCCGAACGTTCGTTGATCCAGACCATTGGTCGTGCGGCACGTAACGTTAACGGTAAAGCGATTCTCTACGGCGATAAGATCACCCCATCAATGGCGAAAGCGATTGGCGAAACCGAACGTCGCCGCGAGAAACAGCAGAAGTACAACGAGGAACACGGCATTACGCCGCAAGGCTTGAACAAGAAAGTGGTCGATATCCTGGCGCTGGGGCAGAACATTGCCAAAACCAAAGCGAAGGGCAGAGGAAAATCGCGCCCGATTGTTGAGCCGGATAATGTGCCGATGGATATGTCGCCTAAAGCGTTGCAGCAGAAGATCCATGAACTGGAAGGGTTGATGATGCAACACGCGCAGAATCTGGAGTTCGAAGAAGCGGCGCAAATTCGTGACCAGTTGCATCAGTTGCGTGATTTGTTTATTGCCGCGTCGTGACAAGATGACGAAGCCGGAATATTCTTCCGGCTTCGTGTTAACCTAAAGCCTGTAATGCCTTTTCCAGCGCGCTATGCAGCAACTGGCGGTCATGACGATACGGAATATCGCTGGCCTCCAGCACCTCCTGAATCACAATCCGCTCTTTCACCGCCGAGACATCCACTTTGGGCCCGACGATGACCGCATCAATGACCTTTTTACCAACATACTGCTCCATAATTGCCAGCTTGCTTTCCAGCTTCAGATTAGCCGCAGGTAAACTTAACTCACGCCCCAGATTGCCGATATAGACCATCGGCGCTGGCGTGCGGCGTAATGCCTGTGCGATTTCATTCAGCAGCAGAATTGGCATCAGGCTGGTATAAAAACTGCCAGGCCCAATAATGATGAGATCCGCTTCACTGATAGCGTGAACAGCCTCACGCGTTGCGGGTACATTCGGCGTTAACAGTAACTCCTGAATCGGCGTAGTTAACTGGTCAATATTGACCTCGCCGTATACTTCATGCCCCTGATCGTCAATCGCCATTAGATCAACCGGATGCTCCGACATCGGAATCAAATGTGCGTCCACTTTCAGCAGATTGCGAATCAGATTGATCGCTTCAAGAGGTCGCACGCTAAGGTGATCCAGTGCCTTCAGCATCAGGTTTCCAAGGTTGTGCCCGGAAAGTTCGCCATTACCGCCGAAACGATATTCAAACATTGCGGAAGCGACGCTGGGTTCAGTTATCAGCTGGTTGAGGCAGTTACGCATATCGCCCCAGGCAATACCGCCTTCTGAGCGGCGAATACGCCCCGTCGAGCCACCATTATCCGTGGTGGTGACGATACCCGTTAAACGAGAACCCAAAGACGAAAGTGATGAGAGAACGCGTCCCAGTCCATGCCCTCCGCCGAGAGCAACGACACGATCAAGGTCAGCCAGCGTACGATTGCGCATATAGTTTCCTGGAGTCAGATTATCCGCGCTACAGTAGCGCAAATTGCGGGGAAACAGCAATTAACCTGCCAATATTGAGGATACAAACTATTTTCTTCTACCTCTAAAGGACGATGTACGCTATGCCTTCCTGATGATGTATATCAAAGTAAAACCGCCATTTTCCCTTATTCTGTAGCGAAATAGCACGATCATGACGCTATATACATGATTACATAGCGAAAGTGTGGATGGTAAAAATCTCATTTACACGCTAGTATCGGCTTAACCACTAAACACTCTAGCCTCTGCACCTGGGTCAACTGATACGGTGCTTTGGCCGTGACAATGCTCGTAAAGATTGCCACCAGGGCGAAGGAAGAAATGACTTCGCCTCCCGTATCTGGAAAGGTGTACATGGCTTCACAACTGACTGATGCATTTGCGCGTAAGTTTTACTACTTGCGCCTGTCGATTACCGATGTGTGTAACTTTCGTTGCACCTACTGCCTGCCGGATGGCTACAAACCGAGCGGCGTCACCAATAAAGGCTTTCTTACCGTCGATGAAATTCGCCGGGTTACGCGCGCCTTCGCCAGTCTGGGCACCGAAAAAGTCCGTCTGACGGGCGGTGAGCCGTCTTTACGCCGCGACTTTACCGATATCATCGCCGCTGTGCGAGAAAACGACGCTATCCGCCAGATTGCGGTCACCACCAATGGTTACCGTCTGGAACGCGATGTGGCGAACTGGCGCGATGCTGGACTTACTGGCATCAACGTCAGCGTTGATAGTCTGGACGCCCGCCAGTTTCATGCCATTACCGGGCAGGATAAATTCAACCAGGTCATGGCAGGAATCGATGCTGCATTTGAGGCCGGTTTTGAGAAGGTCAAAGTCAATACCGTGCTGATGCGTGATGTTAATCATCATCAGCTCGACACCTTTCTGAACTGGATCCAGCATCGTCCCATCCAGCTGCGTTTCATCGAACTGATGGAGACGGGCGAGGGCAGCGAGCTCTTCCGTAAGCATCACATCTCTGGTCAGGTTCTGCGTGACGAGTTACTGCGTCGCGGCTGGATCCACCAATTACGTCAACGCAGCGACGGTCCCGCGCAAGTCTTTTGTCATCCGGATTACGCCGGAGAGATTGGCCTTATCATGCCGTATGAAAAAGACTTCTGCGCCACTTGCAACCGCCTGCGCGTTTCCTCCATTGGTAAACTCCATCTCTGCCTGTTTGGTGAAGGCGGCGTTAACCTGCGCGATCTGCTGGAAGACGATACCCAGCAACAGGCGCTGGAAGCGCGTATTTCAGCGGCGCTGCGGGAGAAGAAACAGACCCATTTCCTGCATCAAAACAACACCGGTATTACGCAAAACTTATCGTACATTGGCGGCTAAAACGTCAAAAGGAGAGATCAGATGAGTCAGGTAAGCACTGAATTTATCCCGACCCGTATTGCTATTCTTACGGTTTCTAATCGTCGCGGTGAAGAAGACGATACCTCCGGTCACTATCTGCGCGACTCGGCGCAAGAAGCGGGCCATCACGTTGTCGATAAAGCCATTGTGAAAGAAAACCGCTACGCTATTCGCGCTCAGGTATCTGCGTGGATCGCCAGCGACGATGTACAAGTGGTATTGATTACGGGGGGGACTGGCCTGACGGAAGGAGATCAGGCTCCCGAAGCGCTGCTGCCGTTGTTCGACCGTGAAGTTGAAGGTTTTGGTGAAGTGTTCCGGATGTTGTCGTTCGAAGAGATTGGCACTTCCACGTTGCAATCTCGTGCGGTAGCGGGCGTCGCTAACAAAACGCTGATTTTCGCCATGCCGGGTTCGACCAAAGCGTGCCGTACCGCATGGGAAAATATCATTGCGCCGCAGCTGGATGCCCGTACGCGTCCGTGTAATTTCCATCCACATTTGAAGAAATAAGTATGTCGCAACTGACCCATATCAACGCCGCTGGCGAAGCGCACATGGTGGATGTCTCCGCCAAAGCGGAAACCGTGCGTGAAGCGCGCGCCGAAGCCTTTGTTACCATGCGCAGCGAGACGCTGGCGATGATTATTGATGGTCGCCACCACAAAGGCGACGTATTTGCCACTGCGCGTATTGCCGGTATTCAGGCGGCAAAACGCACCTGGGATCTGATCCCGCTGTGTCACCCGCTGATGCTCAGCAAAGTTGAAGTCAATTTACAGGCTGAGCCGGAGCACAATCGGGTACGTATAGAAACCTTATGCCGCCTGACCGGGAAAACCGGTATCGAAATGGAAGCATTAACCGCGGCCTCCGTGGCGGCGCTGACCATTTATGACATGTGCAAAGCGGTGCAAAAAGATATGGTGATTGGTCCGGTACGTTTGCTGGCAAAGAGCGGCGGCAAATCAGGTGACTTTAAGGTGGAAGCGGATGATTAAAGTTCTTTTTTTCGCCCAGGTGCGCGAGTTGGTAGGAACAGATGCAACCGAAGTAGCTGCGGATTTCCCAACCGTTGAAGCGTTACGCCAGCACCTGGCTGCGCAGAGCGATCGCTGGGCGCTGGCGCTGGAAGATGGCAAATTGCTGGCTGCCGTCAACCAGACGCTGGTGAGTTTTGACCATCCGCTGACTGACGGCGACGAAGTGGCTTTCTTCCCGCCGGTAACCGGAGGTTAAGATGGCAGAAACCAAAATTGTTGTCGGCCCGCAGCCGTTCAGCGTAGGAGAAGAGTATCCGTGGCTGGCGGAGCGTGATGAAGACGGTGCGGTAGTCACCTTTACCGGTAAGGTGCGCAACCATAACCTTGGCGACAGCGTCAAAGCATTAACCCTCGAACACTATCCGGGGATGACTGAAAAAGCACTGGCAGAAATTGTCGATGAAGCGCGTAACCGCTGGCCGCTGGGGCGCGTCACGGTGATTCACCGCATCGGGGAATTATGGCCGGGCGATGAAATCGTTTTTGTCGGTGTCACCAGTGCGCATCGCAGCAGTGCGTTTGAAGCCGGGCAGTTTATTATGGATTATCTCAAAACCCGCGCACCGTTCTGGAAGCGCGAAGCCACGCCGGAAGGCGACCGCTGGGTCGAAGCTCGGGAGAGCGATCAGCAGGCGGCAAAACGCTGGTAGTTTTTTGTTAGCCGGATAAGGCACCGCTGCGTCCGGCAATTTCACCGCTCAGTATATGCGTTTACGCTGCGTCGATGCACAGCCTCATCATTTTGCAGTATCCTTAAGATATTCCTTATATCTTCAGGAGATCGTCATGGACAGATTCCCACGTTCTGATTCAATCGTACAAACCCGAACTGGCCTGCAAACCTATATGGCACAGGTCTATGGCTGGATGACAGTAGGCTTGCTGCTTACTGCGTTTGTTGCCTGGTATGCGGCTAATTCCGCGGCCGTTATGGAGCTATTATTCACCAACCGCATCTTTTTAATTGGTCTGGTAATAGCACAATTAGCTCTGGTTATTGTGTTATCAGCGATGATTCAAAAGCTGAGCGCAGGTGTAACGACGATGCTCTTTATGCTTTATTCCGCGCTGACTGGCCTGACGCTTTCCAGTATTTTCATTGTCTATACCGCTGCTTCTATCGCCAGTACTTTCGTCGTTACTGCCGGGATGTTCGGCGCAATGAGCCTGTACGGTTACACCACGAAGCGCGATCTAAGTGGTTTCGGCAATATGCTGTTTATGGCGTTGATCGGCATTGTGCTGGCATCGCTGGTCAACTTCTGGCTGAAAAGCGAAGCGTTGATGTGGGCAGTTACCTACATCGGCGTGATTGTCTTTGTCGGATTGACGGCGTATGACACCCAGAAACTGAAAAATATGGGTGAGCAGATTGATACCCGCGACACGTCGAACCTGCGCAAATATTCCATTCTTGGCGCGTTGACCTTGTATCTGGACTTCATCAACCTGTTCCTGATGTTGCTGCGGATCTTCGGCAACCGCCGTTAATTCTTTTTTCACCATCAATATCCCGGCCATGTGTCGGGATTTTTTTCTTACTAAAAACGACACTTAACAAGTACCAGGTATAAAATATGCCTTATGGACGAGCGGAAGCGTTTTCTGTATCCATAAATGCAAAAGTATTTTGTATGCGTGGTTTTAAATTTATTGATGGTGAATATTAATGTTTTTTTTCTAAGGACAACTAAAAGAATGGAATCATTCTCGCAAAATAGCAATAAATTAGATTTTCAGCACGAAGCCAGGATATTAAACGGCATATGGCTCATTACCGCTTTGGGTTTGGTGGCAACCGCAGGGCTGGCCTGGGGCGCTAAGTATCTCGAAATTACGGCAACAAAATATGATTCACCGGAAATGTATATTGCTATAGGATTATTATTACTTTCTATGTATGGCTTAAGTAAAGATATCAACAAGATAAATACCGCCATCGCGGGCGTAATATATTTGTTTTTAATCTCTTTGGTGGCGATTGTCGTTGCGAGTTTAGCGCCTGTATCTGCCATTATCGTCGTATTCAGCACAGCGGGCGCGATGTTTTTTATCAGTATGCTGGCTGGTTTATTATTCAATGTTGATCCTGGCTCTCACCGTTTTACCATTATGATGACGTTGACAGGGTTGGCCCTGGTAATCATCGTGAATGCCACATTAATGAGTGAACGACCCATTTGGGTAATAAGTTGCTTAATGATTGTCTTATGGTCAGGCATTATCTCGCATGGACGAAATAAGCTCCTTGAACTGGCAGGAAAATGCCATAGTGAAGAATTATGGAGTCCGGTTCGTTGTGCTTTTATAGGTGCATTAACACTCTATTACTATTTTATCGGCTTCTTTGGGATTCTTGCCGCTATAGCTATAACGCTTGTCTGGCAAAGGCATACGCGGTTTTTTCATTAGCCGTAAATGCACATACTAAAGAACTTAACTATACTTCACATCGCCGCTTCATTTTTCGCCCGCAGCTTCTTCGCCTGGCTTTCCAGTACCAGATAGCAAACCAGCGCCAGCAGCAGCGGGATAAAGTAATACAGCACACGGTAAGCGAGTAGGGCGGCGATAATTGTGCCCTTGGATGTATGCTCCCCAGCCAGTAGCGCGATAAACACCGCTTCCAGCACACCAATCCCCGCCGGAATATGCACAATCACACCGGCGATACTACTGACCAACAATACGCCCAGCACAAAGAAATAGTTCACGTTCTGCCCCAGCAGCAGCCAGATCATCGCGCCCATTGCCATCCAGTTAACACTGGAAATCAGCATCTGTGCCAGGGCGAACTTCCACGACGGGAGTACCAGTTTTTGCCCTTTAACGGTCATGTGGCGGTGTTTAGCAAAGGCGCAAAACCATAAATAGACGGCGATTATCAAAAGCAGCCCAATGCCGAGAAAGCGCAGCGTGGTTTGATCGATATACCAGTGGTCCGGTAGCTCTACCACGCCTGCGGTAAAAATAATCCCGCCCAGTAAAATATATCCCAGCCAGTTGGTGGTAATACTGAGCGAGAAAATCCGCGTAATGGTGCTGCCCGGCAATCCCAGACGGGAGTACAGGCGATAGCGCATACCAATCCCGCCGACCCAGGTACTGAGCGTCAGGTTGAAGGCATAGCAGATAAACGACACCAGCATCACCTGGCGCTTCGCCAGTTTGTGACCGCAGTAGAAGCGGGCGAGCAGGTCATAGCAGCCGTAAATCAGATAACTGACGACCACCAGCCCGACCGCACTGAGCAGCGCAACGCGATTGTAGTCGCGGATGACCTTCCAGACCTCTTCCCAGTCCACCTTTTTGGCGTAGACCACCAACAACACAATCACCGCGATAAAAAACAGCCAGGTGAGGATCTTCTTTGCTAAGCGCCAGCGCGGGTGTGATTTACTCATCAGGGTTTTACCCCCGTGTTTTCAGTTTCTACCCGATCCTGCGTTTCCATTGTCGGCTGAGCGGGCGGGTCAACCTGCGCCAGACGTGGCGTGTGTGCCGGAAGCCAGCCGACCAGCGCCGGGAAGTGGCGTAAAAAGTGGAAGGCCAGCACGCTTTTGGTCAGATTCCACCAGGTGCGTTTCGGCAGCATGGTCTCATCGACCTGCTGACAATCTGCGGCGATGATGCCGTTCAGATTATCGCGCAGCGTCTGGTTAAAATGACGATCGTGGATGATGACATTTGCTTCGAGATTCAGTGACAAACTGAGCGGATCGAGATTACTGGACCCTACTGTCGCCCAGTGATCGTCCATCAATGCTACTTTGCCGTGGAGTGGGCGGCGGCGGTACTCAAACACCTGAACGCCGCCTTTAACCAGATAGTTATACAGCAAACGTGCGCCGACTCTGACAATCGGCATATCCGGTTCGCCCTGAATGATCAGTTTGATCCGCACCCCGCGCCGTGCCGCTTTACGCAAGGCGTGTAAAAAACGATAGCCGGGGAAGAAGTAGGCGTTGGCGATAATCACTTCCCGCCGCGCCTGAGTGAGCATTTTCAGATAGTGACGTTCGATATCATCGCGATGTTCTTCGTTATCGCGCCAGACCAGCAATACCTGCGCTTCTCCCGGCTGGCGATTTTCTTCCGCTTTGTGATGACGTCGCCACCAGCGTCGGGCCGCGCTCTGTCCTGGCAGATTTTCCAGTTCAAACTGGAGGATATCTTCAACAATCGGCCCTTCAAGGCGTACCGCGTAATCCTGTTTGGCCTCTGGACCGTAGCTGGACATATGCTCGGCGGAGTAATTCAGCCCGCCAATAAAGGCGATAAGCGCGTCGATCACCACAATTTTGCGATGCATCCGGCGAAACACATTGGTGCGCATACCAAAAAGGCGCGGGCGGGGATCGTAGTAGCGAAATACCACGCCAGCTGCCGTCAGTTCATTGACAAACTCATCGCTGAGATCCGGCGAACCGTAGCCATCCAGCAAGACTTCCGCTTTCACCCCGCGTTGCGCTGCTGCCAGTAGCGCCGCATGCAGCTGTTTGCCGACGTCATCCTCAAACCAGATAAACGTTTCAAGAATGATGCGTTCTTGCGCCTCGCCAATCGCCTTAAACACCGCGGGATAATATTGCTCGCCGTTTTCCAGCAACTGGATCTTATTGCCTTCGCGCCAGCTACATTTCATAAATGAATCTCCGCACTTAAAGGGGCATGATCAGAAAGGTGTCGCCATGTCCGCAGCGGCAACGCGGTTGGCGCGCTGGCGCTGGCATTTTTGACGTAGATCCTGTCCAGTCGTAGTAGAGGAAATTGCACCGGAAACGTGCGCGCCGGGCGTCCGTGGGCGCGGGTAAAAATCTCATCCAGTCCGGCCTGCATTTTTAACGGATGATTAGCTTTTTGCCGCCAGTCATTGAAATCACCCGCCACCAATACCGGTTCGCCGTCCGGTAGCTCATTCACCCATTCGGCGAGCATCGCAAGCTGCGCCTGACGGTGCGCCTCACGCAGGCCCAAATGTACGCACATTACATGAATCGCTTTTCCGGTCATCGGCGGCACAATGCGGCAGTAGAGCACGCCGCGCTTTTCCGCACCATCGACCGAAACATCACGATTCTCATAATGTTCAATGGGATAACGTGAAAGAACCGCATTACCGTGATGTCCTTCCGGGTATACGGCATTGCGACCGTAGGCGAAATCGCTCCACATGGTGTCGGCGAGAAACTCGTAGTGCGAGGTATCGGGCCAGTTTTCCACATGCAGCGGATGAACTTCGTGCGCGCCCATCACTTCCTGCAGGCAAACAATATCGGCACTGACGGTACGCACGGCGTCGCGAAGTTCCGGCAAAATGAAGCGTCGGTTAAACGCGGTAAAGCCTTTGTGAATATTGATGGTGAGCACCTTGAACGAAAATTGTTGTGTTTGATCGGGCATAATTTTCCTGTCTTTGCCTCTTATCTCATTGAAATAGTGTAGTCGGCGTCACAAAAAGGTGCGGTCTTACGGAATTTTCCGTAAAGTTCGGTACTCTGAATAAGTAGAGATAAATTCTTCAGGAGAGAAGCCATGAAGTGGCAACAACGTGTTCGTGTCGCAACTGGCCTAAGTTGCTGGCAGATTATGTTGCATTTACTGGTAGTGGCGCTGCTGGTGGTGGGCTGGATGAGTAAGACTCTGGTTCACGTCGGCGTGGGATTATGCGCACTGTATTGTGTCACGGTAGTGATGATGCTGGTGTTTCAGCGCCACCCCGAGCAACGCTGGCGTGAGGTGGCAGACGTGCTGGAAGAGCTGACCACGACCTGGTATTTTGGCGCAGCGCTGATTGTGCTGTGGCTGTTGTCCCGCGTACTGGAAAACAACTTTTTGCTGGCAATTGCAGGGCTGGCAATCCTTGCCGGCCCGGCGGTGGTGTCTTTGCTGGCGAAAGATAAGAAGTTACATCACCTTACGTCTAAACATCGCGTACGCCGCTGACCCTGTCGTGGCCGTTATCACCAGTAGCGGCCACAAACTATTCCACACAATATCCAGACTCGCATCCTTCAAATAAATCTGCTTGGTAATGTCCGTAAAGTGGCGAATAGGGTTAATCCACGTCAGATTTTGCAGCCACACTGGCATGTTTTCCACCGGCGAAACGTAACCGGAAAGGAGAATGGCGGGCATCATAAAGACAAACACGCCGATAAACGCCTGCTGTTGTGTTGAACAGAGTGATGAAATCAACAGACCGAAGCCTACCAGCGATAAACCGTAAATCACCATCGTAAAGTAGAACAGCGCCAGCGATCCGGCGAAGGGGATTTGATACGCCCAGATACCAATCGCCAGCACAATGGTGGCCTGGAAGGTGGCGACAATTAATGCCGGTACGGCCTTGCCGATGAATATCTGCCAGGTGGTGAGCGGCGAAACCAGTAACTGATCGAGCGTACCTTGTTCACGTTCGCGGGCGACGGAAAGTGAAGTGACGATCATTACGCCGATAGTGGTGATCATGGCGATCAGCGACGGCACCACAAACCATTTGTAGTCGAGATTCGGGTTATACCAGTTGCGTACCACCAGCTCGCTGTTGTTGGGTTTCGGTTTTCCTTCCAGCAGCTCCTGCTGATAATTTTTGACGATCTGTTGCAGGTAGTTGGCGGCAATTTGCGCACTGTTGGAGTTGCGCCCGTCGAGGATCAACTGCAACGGCGCGGTCTGGAAGGTATCCAGTTTGCGCGAGAAGTCAGCCGGGAAACGCACCAGGAGTAATGCCTTTTGTGTGTCGATGGTTGGGCGGATCTCCTGCGGGCTTTTCAGCAGCAGCACATGGGTAAAGGCGCTGGCGCGGGCAAAACGTTGAGTAAGTTCCACCGAATGCTCGCCGTTATCTTCATCGTAGATGGCGATGGTGGCGTTGGTCACTTCCAGCGTGGCGGCGAACGGGAACAGGATCACCTGAATCAGCACGGGTAAAATCAGAATTGCGCGGGTTTGCGGTTCGCGCAGCAGCGACTGCAACTCTTTGCGGATTAACGTCCATAAGCGATGAAACATGCTCTTCTCCCTAATCCAGCCGACGTTTGGTTTTCAGCCACGTCAGGCCGATAAACATCACCGCCGAAGCGATCAAAAACAGCACGTTCACCACCAGTACCACCGGAATATTCCCGGCGAGGAACAGGCTTTGCAGGGTGCTGACGAAATAACGTGCGGGAATAATGTACGTCACCGCGCGGATCACCGCGGGCATACTGTCTATCTGAAATATAAAGCCGGAAAGCATAATCGACGGCAGAAAAGCCGCGTTCAGGGCAACCTGAGCGGCGTTGAACTGGTTGCGGGTAATTGTGGAAATCAGTAGCCCCATCCCCAGGGTACTGAGTAAAAACAGGCTGGAGATAAAAAACAGAATCAGCAGCGACCCGCGATACGGCACGCCGAGAATAAACACCGACACCAGCATACACAGCAACATCGCCAGCATCCCGAGAAAGTAATAAGGGATCAGCTTACACAGCAGCAGCTCCGTGCGGGTAATCTCCGTAGAGAGCAAAGCCTCCATGGTGCCGCGTTCCCATTCTCGCGCCACCACCAGCGAGGTGAGAATCGCACCGATGACCGTCATGATAATAGTCACCGCACCGGGGATAATAAAGTGCTGGCTTATCGCCGCCGGGTTAAACCAGTAGCGGGTTTGTACATCAATAAGCGGTTCAAAAGTCTGCCCGTTATCCTCCGCGCGCTGCATTTGCCAGATCTGCCAGATCCCTTCGACATACCCCTGCACAAAGTTAGCGGTATTCGGCTCACTGCCGTCGGTGATCACCTGAATCGGTGCAATGGCGTTGGCGCGCTCCATCTGTTCGGCGAAATCCACCGGAATAACCACCAGACCGCGAATTTTCCCCGCCTGCATTTTGGCGATCAGTTCCTGACGGTTATCGCTGATGGTGGCGTCGATGTAGGGCGAACCGGTCATGGTGTGGGTGAAATCCAGCGCCGCTTCGCTACGCTGTTCCAGTAAAATCCCGACCCGCAGCTTGCTGGAGTCGAGGTTAATGCCGTAACCAAAAATAAACAGCAGTAGCAGCGGGATCACCACCGCAATCAGCCAGCTACTCGGATCGCGAACGATCTGCCGCGTCTCTTTGACGCACAGTGCCCGCACGCGACGCCAGGACAGGATCGGATTACTCATTGCCATGCTCCTTATCCCAGTCGTGGATCAACTGAATAAAGGCCTGCTCCATGGTGGGATCGGGTTGCTCATCGTTGGCCGACTGTGCTTTCAAATCGTCCGGCGTGCCGCTGGCAATCAGCTTCCCGCGATACACCAGGCCAATGCGGTCGCAATATTCCGCTTCATCCATAAAGTGGGTGGTAACCATCACCGTGACGCCTTTCTCTACCATGCTATTGATGTGCAGCCAGAATTCGCGGCGGGTGAGGGGATCAACGCCGGACGTCGGTTCGTCGAGAAACAGAATGTCCGGTTCATGCATCAGCGAGCAGGCCAGTGCCAGCCGCTGTTTAAAACCTAATGGCAGTTCATCGGTGGCGTGTGAGGCAATACTTTTCAGGCCAAATGCCTCGCTCATACGGGAGATTTTTTCGTTCTGCGCCCGACCGCGTAAGCCATACACACCAGAGAAAAAGCGTAAATTCTGTTCGACCGTCAGGTTGCCGTAGAGCGAAAATTTTTGCGCCATATAGCCGAGATGCTGGCGCGCTTTACCGGAACTCTCTTTCAGATCCATGCCCAGCACCAGCGCCTGACCAGAGGTCGGTACCAGCAAACCGCACATCATCTTAAAGGTGGTCGATTTACCCGCGCCGTTTGGCCCCAGCAAACCAAAGATTTCACCGCGTTTGACGGCAAAGTTGACGTGATCGGTGGCGGCAAAATCGCCAAATTTTTTGGTCAGTTCTTTCGCTTCGATCACCGTCTCACCGGGTGTGCCTTCTACCGTATGCAATATTGCACCCAGCGGCGATTCCGAGGTTCCGGCACCGCCCAGCAAATCAATAAACGCATCTTCAAAACGCGGCGTAGTTTCGTTGATGTTGATTTCCGGCATCCCGTCGGCATGGCGAATATCGTCTGGTGTGGCCTCTTTTTTGAGGATCAGGCGTACCGATTTCCCCTGAATCATGCCGTCGCTGACCTGCGGCAGTTTCAATGCCCGTTGCAACAGTTTGCGGTTGCCCTCGTGCGGGCTGGTCATCAGAAAGCTGCGTCCGGCCATAGTTTGAGTCAGGGCTTTTGGTTCCCCCTGATACAGCAACTCGCCTTCGTTCATCAGTAACACGTCACGGCACTGCTCGGCTTCGTCGAGATACGAGGTACTCCAGAGGATTAACATCCCTTCGCCCGCCAGCTCATGCACCATCTGCCACAGTTCGCGCCGTGAGATAGGGTCAACGCCGACGCCGGGTTCATCGAGCAGCAACACTTTCGGTTCGCCCACCAGGGTACAGGCCAGGCCGAGTTTTTGTTTCATCCCACCGGAGAGCTTGCCCGCCAGGCGTCCGGTAAACGGGCCAAGAGACGTAAACTCCAGCAGGCGAGCAAAAGTCTGCTTCCGTGCTTCACCGGTGACGCTGCGCAAATCCGCGTACAGATTGAGGTTCTCCATCACCGTCAGATCTTCATACAGGCCGAATTTCTGCGGCATATAGCCGAGCACGGCGTGCAGCGCAGCGTCATTTTTGATCGGATCAAAGCCAATCACCGTGGCACTGCCGCTGTCGGGTTTCAGTAATCCCGCCAGCATCCGCATCAGCGTGGTTTTGCCCGCACCGTCCGGCCCAACCAGCCCCGTCACATAACCGGCGTGAATGGTGCAGTCGAGCGGTGCGACGGCGGGCTTGTCCATGCCCGGAAAGCGTTTTTCCAGGCCGTTCAGCGTGATAACGGCATCATTCATGTCCTGCCTCGTCACCGAATTGCACCGTTACCGGCATTCCCTGGCGTAACGCATCATCGGCGTCGGTCACCACAATACGCAGACGATAGACGAGATCGGTACGCAGATCCGGTGTTTCGACGGTTTTCGGGGTAAATTCAGCAGTCGGCGAAACGAAACCAATCTGCCCGTGATACGGCTTGTCCGGGCGACCATCGGTATAAAGCAACACTTTGCGCCCCGGCTGGGCCTGGTCAAGATTACGTTCATCAACATAGGCGCGTACCCACACCGGACGCGTCAGCGAGACGGTAAATACCGTGCCACCTTCATTAAGCACCGTGCCGGGCTCTACCGCGCGCGTTAACAGCGTGCCATCAGACGGTGCTATCAACGTTGAGTCCTGCAAATTCAGCTCCGCCTGCGCCAGTTGCGCCTGTGCTTGTTCGAGGCTGGCTTTCGCCTGGGCGATGTCCTGTTCGCGGTTACCGGAACGGTACTGACGCAATTTATCCTGCGCTGATTTCAGCGTGGCCTGCGCCTGGTCGCGCGAGGAGCGGGCATTTTCCAGGTCATTTGCCGAAATGGTGCGGCTTTTCCACAGTCCTTGCTGGCGGTTATAGAAGTTCTGCGCATAGTCATAGGCAGCTTGCGCCTGTTTCACCGCTGCGGCGGCCTGAGCGATTTCTTCATCTCGATACCCGGCAAGCATCAGGTCATACTGCGCCTGAGCCACCGAAACGCCCGCTTTCGCCTGCATCAGGGCAATCTCATACGGCTTGTGATCCAGTTCGCCCAGCACCTGGCCCGCTTTGACCGCATCACCTTCGTCCACCGCCAGCGACTCAACGCGCCCCCCAACACGGAAACTAAGATTCACCGTACGAATATCCACGTTGCCATACAGCGTCAGGCCGTTATCCTGGCGGCTTTGATACCACCAGTAGCCTCCGGCAACCACGGCGGCAAGTACCACTACCGCCAGTCCGATCACGACAGGTTTTTTCATCACTACAAACTCCTTTGCGATAATCCTTGCAAAATCAGGTCGATATGACAGGTCACCGTCTGGTTGATCAGTTCGGTCTTTTCTTCATCGAACGCGGTCCAGCCGGTACGTAACAAAATAGTTTCTTTGCCAAGACGAAACGCCAGAATCTCACCAATCAACGCATGGGTATGGAGGATCATGCGGGTGTCGTTGGCGTCGCAGCCGGTCCAGGCGGCAATCAGGCGTGTAAGGTGGCTGTGTAGCGGGCTAATCACCTGTTCATGCACCAGGTGGTAGGCTGCCGTAGGAGAGAGTTGCTCACGGGAGATAAACTTGCTGAGGTTGACGGTGTCATCCTGGGTGAGCAGCTTAATCATGTTCCTGCAGGCGCGAAGGATCAGTTCACGGATAGCTGCGCGATCAGGCTGTGGTTGCGCGAACAAACGTTCGGCTTCTTCGGCGTGCGGACGGAACTGCTCGCCAATAAAATCGGCAATCCACTGGGCGCAGGCGAGGTACAAATCCTCTTTCGAACCGAAGTAGTAGGTGATGGCAGCGATATTCTGCCCGGCCTGGGAGGCTATCTCGCGGGTGGTGGCGTTCATTCCATATTCACCAAACTGCGCCAGTGCGGCAGCAATCAGCTGTTTTTTCGCCTGTTCACCCTTGATTGTCATGGCAGGATTATTCATCGCACAGTCCATTCTTAATCAAATGATTGATTAAGATTATGACTCCATAGGGGAGTTGTCCAGTATGGCTAAGAATTTTAGCTACGCCAGTCACAGGGATAATTTATGCGCTGCGTCACAAAAACTGCTACACTCCGCTCCCTCATGACATTGTGGTTTTTGTCATTTTCCTTTTCAGTATCTCCCTGAAAACTACACCGGTAACGGTCGGGGCGGTTCGGAGTAGTTATGTCTTTCGATTCTTTGGGTTTAAGCCCTGATATCCTGCGCGCCGTTGCCGAGCAGGGTTACCGTGAACCCACCCCTATTCAGCAGCAGGCGATCCCTGCGGTGCTGGAAGGCCGCGACCTGATGGCCAGCGCCCAGACCGGTACCGGCAAAACAGCGGGCTTTACGCTGCCGCTGTTGCAACACCTGATCACTCGCCAGCCGCACGCCAAAGGGCGTCGTCCGGTACGTGCGCTCATTCTTACCCCAACCCGTGAACTGGCGGCGCAGATTGGCGAAAACGTCCGTGATTACAGCAAATACCTGAATATCCGTTCGCTGGTGGTGTTTGGCGGTGTCAGCATTAACCCGCAGATGATGAAGTTGCGCGGCGGCGTTGATGTGCTGGTGGCAACGCCGGGACGTCTGCTGGACCTGGAACATCAGAATGCGGTGAAGCTGGATCAGGTTGAAATCCTCGTCCTTGATGAAGCTGACCGCATGCTCGACATGGGCTTTATCCACGATATCCGTCGCGTGTTAACAAAATTGCCAGCGAAGCGCCAGAACCTGTTGTTCTCCGCGACCTTCTCTGACGATATTAAAGCCCTGGCGGAAAAACTGTTGCACAACCCGCTGGAAATCGAAGTGGCACGCCGCAATACCGCGTCTGATCAGGTGACCCAGCATGTTCACTTTGTTGATAAGAAACGCAAACGCGAATTGCTGTCGCATATGATTGGGAAAGGGAACTGGCAGCAGGTGCTGGTGTTTACCCGTACCAAACATGGCGCTAACCATCTGGCTGAACAGCTCAATAAAGATGGCATCCGCAGTGCGGCGATCCACGGCAATAAATCGCAAGGTGCGCGTACCCGTGCGCTGGCTGATTTTAAATCGGGCGATATTCGTGTACTGGTGGCAACTGACATCGCTGCGCGCGGCCTGGATATTGAAGAGCTGCCGCACGTGGTCAACTATGAACTGCCAAACGTACCGGAAGATTATGTCCACCGTATCGGGCGTACCGGTCGTGCGGCTGCTACCGGTGAAGCGTTGTCGCTGGTGTGTGTTGATGAACACAAACTGCTGCGTGATATCGAAAAACTGCTGAAAAAAGAGATCCCGCGCATTGCGATTCCTGGCTATGAGCCGGACCCGTCAATCAAAGCGGAACCAATCCAGAATGGTCGCCAGCAACGTGGCGGCGGCGGTCGTGGGCAAGGTGGTGGTCGCGGTCAACAGCAACCACGCCGTGGAGAAGGTGGTGCGAAATCAGCTAGCGCGAAGCCCGCAGAAAAAACATCTCGTCGTCTTGGTGATGCCAAACCGGCAGGCGAACAACAACGCCGTCGCCGTCCGCGTAAACCTGCCGCTGCGCAGTAATCTTTTATGCCGGGCGATGCCCGGCATATTCGCAACAAATCTCTTTCTACCGCAATTTTATCCTGGGCAATTTACGATTAAGGTGCTGCAATTTATTATTAATTGCGCTATCTTTAATTATAAATTGCATGCCGTATACAAAGAGGTTAGCGCATTATGGCACCAGAAACGATCGATCACTCAACCTTACATAAACTGGTTGAATCTGGCGTAGTGGATGCAGCACACGTTATTGGCACCCAGGGAGGCTGGTCGTTGACCGTGAAATACGGCCACACTGAACGGCCTCTTGCAGCACAACGCAGTCGGCAAATTCGCTTGTTTAAACGGCTGGAAACGGTTGTCAACTACCTGAAAGATGTTGGTATTGCCCGGTTTGAAGTCGACGCCTCTCATTACGACCCGGACGGTCAGAAGAAAACGACCCGACCAGACAGGGCAGAGGCATTAAAACGAGCTCATGAAGCTGCCGCGTATGACGCCTGGTTTCGTGAACAGGTACAGGCCGCCATTGACGATCCACGCCCGGCGCTCTCTCATGAAGAGGCCAAAAGTCTATTTGCTGCCCGTAAAAAAGCCTTGCTGAAGGGGGATTAATGCGTCTGGAATGGAAGCCAATGTCCCTGTCTGACAGGGAGCAAATCATGGAATACATCAGTAAAGATAATCCGCTAGCGGCAATAGCCCTTGATAATCAATTTGAAGCCATTGCGGAACAGGCCTGTGAACGCCCGGAGATGTACCGGGCCGGACGAGTCGCTGGTACACATGAAGCCGTTGTCAGGCCGCATTATGTGCTGATCTACCAAGTGGAGGGCGATACGCTCTCGGTACTGCGTGTTTTACATACCGCCCTGCAATGGCCACCAGCGCAATAAGCCTGCGTGCATTGTCTTTTACTACGCAATGATGTTTCTTCTGTTGCGAGAAAACCCCACAGCCAGAAAACGTTATTGCGAGCCGCTTTCCAGAAACAGAAAAACCATTACCCCTGAAAACCGAAAAATGCCACAATATTGGCTGTTTATACAGTATTTCAGGTTTTCTCATGGCATTAACCGCCGCGCTTAAAGCGCAAATTGCCGCCTGGTATAAGGCGCTTCAGGAACAGATCCCCGACTTTATTCCCCGTGCGCCGCAGCGGCAGATGATTGCGGACGTCGCCAAAACGCTGGCCGGAGAAGAAGGGCGGCATCTGGCGATTGAAGCCCCCACTGGCGTTGGGAAAACGCTCTCCTATTTGATCCCTGGCATCGCCATTGCCCGCGAAGAGCAAAAAACGCTGGTGGTGAGTACCGCCAACGTGGCATTGCAGGATCAGATCTACAGTAAAGATTTACCGCTGCTGAAAAAGATCATTCCCGATCTTAAATTCACTGCCGCTTTTGGGCGTGGGCGCTACGTTTGTCCGCGTAATCTGACGGCGCTCGCCAGCACTGAACCCACGCAACAGGATTTGCTGGCGTTTCTTGACGACGAACTGACGCCGAACAATCAGGAAGAACAAAAACGTTGTGCGAAGCTGAAGGGCGATCTCGACACTTATAAATGGGATGGTCTGCGTGATCATACTGATATCGCTATAGATGACGATCTCTGGCGTCGTTTGAGCACCGACAAGGCCAGTTGCCTTAACCGCAACTGTTATTACTATCGCGAATGCCCGTTTTTTGTCGCTCGTCGGGAGATTCAGGAAGCGGAAGTGGTGGTGGCAAACCATGCGCTGGTGATGGCGGCGATGGAAAGCGAAGCCGTATTGCCTGACCCGAAAAATTTACTGCTGGTGCTGGACGAAGGTCATCACCTGCCGGATGTGGCGCGGGATGCGCTGGAGATGAGTGCAGAAATCACCGCACCGTGGTATCGGCTACAGCTGGACTTGTTCACGAAACTGGTCGCTACCTGCATGGAGCAGTTTCGCCCGAAGACCATCCCGCCGCTGGCGATCCCTGAACGTTTGAATGCCCATTGTGAAGAGTTGTATGAGCTTATCGCCTCGTTAAACAACATTCTCAACCTCTACATGCCTGCCGGGCAGGAGGCAGAGCACCGTTTTGCGATGGGCGAACTGCCTGATGAAGTACTGGAGATCTGCCAGCGGCTGGCAAAACTCACCGAGATGCTGCGTGGCCTGGCGGAGTTATTTCTTAACGATTTAAGTGAGAAAACCGGCAGCCATGACATTGTACGCCTGCATCGGTTGATTTTGCAGATGAACCGCGCGTTGGGGATGTTCGAGGCGCAAAGCAAACTCTGGCGGCTGGCGTCTCTGGCGCAATCTTCCGGTGCGCCGGTGACCAAATGGGCGACGCGGGAAGAGCGCGAAGGGCAGCTGCATCTCTGGTTTCACTGTGTGGGTATTCGTGTTAGCGACCAACTGGAAAGGCTGCTGTGGCGCAGTATTCCGCACATTATTGTTACCTCCGCAACCTTGCGTTCGCTGAACAGTTTTTCGCGTTTGCAGGAGATGAGTGGGCTGAAAGAGAAAGCGGGCGACCGTTTTGTGGCGCTGGATTCCCCCTTTAACCACTGCGAACAGGGCAAAATTGTTATTCCCCGGATGCGCGTTGAGCCTTCCCTCGACAACGAAGAGCAGCATATTGCCGAAATGGCGGCCTTTTTCCGTAAGCAGGTGGAGAGCAAAAAACATCTCGGTATGTTGGTACTGTTTGCCAGCGGACGGGCGATGCAGCGCTTTCTCGACTATGTGACGGATTTACGTCTGATGTTGCTGGTGCAGGGCGATCAGCCGCGTTACCGTTTAGTTGAACTGCACCGCAAACGCGTCGCCAACGGTGAGCGCAGCGTGCTGGTGGGCTTACAGTCATTTGCCGAAGGGCTTGATCTGAAAGGCGATCTGCTCAGCCAGGTGCATATCCACAAAATCGCTTTTCCGCCCATCGACAGCCCCGTGGTGATCACCGAAGGGGAATGGCTGAAAAGCCTCAACCGCTATCCGTTTGAGGTGCAAAGCCTGCCGAGCGCCTCGTTTAACCTGATTCAGCAGGTTGGGCGACTGATTCGAAGCCACGGTTGCTGGGGCGAAGTGGTGATTTACGATAAACGCTTGCTCACCAAAAACTACGGCAAGCGGCTACTGGATGCATTACCGGTATTTCCGATAGAGCAACCGGAAGTCCCTGAAGGTATAGTTAAAAAGAAAGAAAAAACGAAATCCCCACGCCGTCGGCGGCGTTAATGATGTGAGTCAGGTAAGGAGTCGTAAATGGACTATCGCAAAATCATTAAAGAGATCGGGCGCGGGAAAAACCACGCGCGCGATTTAGACCGGGATACTGCGCGCGGTCTGTATGCCCATATGCTCAATGGTGAAGTCCCTGACCTTGAGTTGGGCGGCGTATTGATTGCGCTGCGTATCAAAGGGGAAGGGGAAGCAGAGATGCTCGGCTTTTACGAAGCCATGCAAAATCACACCATCAAGCTGACGCCGCCTGCAGACAAGCCGATGCCGATTGTCATCCCCAGTTACAACGGCGCGCGTAAACAGGCCAACCTGACGCCGTTGTTGGCGATTCTCCTGCACAAACTCGGTTTTCCTGTGGTGGTTCACGGGGTTAGCGAAGATCCAACCCGCGTGCTGACAGAAACCATTTTCGAACTGATGGGTATTACGCCAACGTTGCACGGCGGGCAGGCGCAGGCGAAGCTCGACGAACATCAACCGGTGTTTATGCCTGTCGGCGCGTTTTGCCCGCCGCTGGAAAAACAACTGGCGATGCGCTGGCGGATGGGCGTGCGTAACAGTGCACATACCCTGGCGAAACTGGCGACGCCATTTGCCGAAGGTGAGGCACTGCGTCTTTCCAGCGTTTCGCATCCGGAATACATTGGACGCGTCGCGAAGTTCTTTAGCGATATCGGCGGGCGGGCGCTACTAATGCATGGTACTGAAGGTGAAGTGTATGCTAATCCGCAGCGCTGCCCGCAGATCAATCTCATTGACCGTGAAGGGATGCGGGTGCTGTATGAAAAACAGGACACTGCTGGTAGCGAGTTACTGCCACAAGCAAAAGATCCGGAAACCACGGCGCAGTGGATTGAGCGTTGCCTGGCTGGCAGCGAACCGATTCCCGAATCGCTGAAAATCCAGATGGCTTGCTGCCTGGTGGCTACGGGTGAAGCGGCAACTATCAGCGACGGCCTGGCGCGCGTTAATCAGGCATTCTAATTCTTTTCTCAGCCGGATGAGCCATGTCATCCGGCTTTTACCCCACCGCAATATGAAATTCCTGCATCTTTATTGACCTTCCCGCGCCCGGCGTGCAGCATAAAAAAACAACAAACACATAACATAAACAGGAGTTAACCATGGAAAGTGGTCATCGCTTTGATGCTCAGACGTTGCACAGTTTTATTCAGGCTGTATTTCGTCAGATGGGTAGCGAGGAACAAGAAGCGAAATTAGTTGCCGATCATTTAATCGCGGCAAACCTGGCAGGGCATGATTCACATGGTATTGGCATGATCCCAAGCTATGTGCGCTCCTGGAGTCAGGGGCATCTGCAAATTAACCATCATGCCAAAATCGTTAAAGAGGCGGGGGCGGCGGTCACGCTCGATGGCGATCGCGCATTTGGTCAGGTCGCGGCACACGAAGCGATGGCGTTGGGGATTGAGAAAGCGCATCAGCACGGTATTGCTGCCGTGGCGCTACATAACTCGCATCATATCGGCCGTATCGGTTACTGGGCGGAGCAGTGTGCAGCGGCGGGGTTTGTCTCCATCCACTTTGTTAGCGTGGTCGGTATTCCAATGGTCGCGCCGTTCCACGGTCGCGACAGCCGCTTTGGCACCAATCCGTTCTGTGTGGTTTTCCCTCGTAAAGATAATTTCCCGCTGTTGCTCGATTACGCCACCAGCGCCATTGCATTTGGCAAAACCCGCGTCGCCTGGCATAAAGGCGTCCCCGTGCCGCCAGGTTGCCTGATTGACGTTAACGGCGTGCCGACGACAAATCCGGCGGTAATGCAGGAGTCGCCGTTGGGTTCGCTGTTGACCTTTGCCGAACATAAAGGCTACGCCCTTGCAGCGATGTGTGAAATTCTTGGCGGGGCGCTTTCTGGCGGTAAAACGACGCATCAGGAAACGTTACAAACCAGTCCCGATGCCATTCTTAACTGCATGACCACTATCATTATCAACCCAGAACTGTTCGGCGCGCCGGATTGTAGTGCACAGACCGAAGCCTTTGCCGAGTGGGTGAAAGCCTCGCCGCATGATGACGATAAGCCGATTTTGCTACCGGGCGAGTGGGAAGTTAACACGCGTCGCGAACGGCAGGAGCAGGGGATTCCATTGGATGCGGGAAGCTGGCAGGCCATTTGTGATGCGGCGCGGCAGATTGGTATGCCGGAAGAGACGTTGCAGGCTTTCTGTCAGCAGTTAGCCAGCTAAAAAAAAGCCCGTCCAGTGGCGGACGGGCAAACAAGGGTAACATAGGATCAATGAGGGTTAGAGCATATGCGTCTGTCGGCAAACAGACAGGGAAATACTTGTGCTGGACGTAGCGTAAACGCCTGATCCGGCTTACGAATTACTTATAAATTACCGCAGTACCGCTTAATTTATTGTTGTTGGTGGCAGAAGTGATGCTGTATCCACTCGCCCCAGCTGCCGCAGCTTTCTCAGCCAGTTTCGCTTCCAGGGCATCGAGGGTGGATGCGCCATCGGCAGAAACCACGCCGATTTTATTCATGTTCTGTGCCTGGGATGCCGTTACCGGTTCCGCGGCAAACACGCCAAATGACAGAGTTGAAAGAGCCATAGCAGCAACAACAGTATTGATAGTTTTCATAATTAATCTCTCGCAGGTGATTTTTGTATAAGTGACGTTGTTTCGTCGATGTGATGAGTATCACGTTTTTTTACGAGAGATAAAATCGAAGAGAATTGACCGCCTTGTTCAAATAAATTGATTGATATCTAACATACTGATAATCCATTTATTTGTTGAACTTATGGACTTGTTTTATGCAGCGTGGCAGTCACGACAGCGTTAAAGGCACGGAATGCCACGCAAAATACAAATTATACTCGCTATACATCCCGCCAGTTGTAGTTAACGTAACTGGCTGTCTTTCGAACCTCTGCGATTATATCCTGTATAAGCTGGTTTTTGTAAATCTTTCTCCTGCTGACAATGAATGCATAAGCGCACGCCAGGAATGGCTTCCCGACGGGCCTGCGGGATAGGGGCACCGCACTCTTCACATTCATACAGGCTTTCGCCATGCGGAATTTCACCCCGAGCGCGGGCAATCGCATCTTCAATTGTACTGTTGATCTGTTCGTTGACGGCGTCATCATTAGCCCAACCGGATGCCATATCGTCCTCCCCATATCAATGCTTGTACAGCTAAGTGTAGCTAATATAGGGACGAACTCGGGCAGTTCAAGCGTCAGATCTCCGACCATTCCCGCAGCAGATTATGATAAAGATTGAGCAGCGACAGGATCTCTTCACTTTCGCCGTAGTGGCTTTTCAGCGACTGAATATTGTTGTCCAGTTCAAACAGCATGGCGCGCTTTTTATCATCGCGGATCATCGACTGGATCCACATAAATGATGCCACTCGCACGCCGCGGGTTACGGGTGTCACGCAATGCAGGCTGCTGGAGGGATACAACACCAGATCGCCTGCCGGGAGTTTTACCCGATGTTGCCCGAAGGTGTCATTAACGACCAGTTCGCCGCCGTCGTAGCTTTCTGGATCGCTTAAAAACAGCGTGGCAGAAAGGTCAGTGCGCATCCAGCCGTTTTGTGGATGGCTGCGTACTGCGCCATCCACATGGAAACCATAGGTTTCATTGTTCTGATAGCGATTAAACAGCGGCGTGGAAAGGGTACGCGGCAAGGCCGCGGCAAAGAACAAAGCATGTTGATTAACCGCGTTCAGCACCTCATTTTGCAGGGCGGCGTATAACGTGCTGCGGGTGTCTACCTGTTGATTGTTCTTAACTTGCGCACCTTGTGCGCCGGTGGTGACGCGTCCATCCACCCATTCGGCTTGTTCCAGTTGTTCGCGAAACCGGGCGACGTCCTTTGGCGATAGCACGCCGGGAATGTGGTACATCATACAAGTTCTCCAAAAAATGGGGCCTGCGCCCCACATCTGAATCAGAAATGCATATTGGCCGTGAGCAAGAAGGTTCTTGGCTCGCCCGGGTGATAACGGTAGCCGCTCTTGTTGATTGAGGCGACGTAATCGGTATCAAACAGGTTGTAGACGTTTAGCTGGAAGTCGAGATTGCGATTAACCCGATACCCCAGTTTAGCGTCGGCGACCCAATAACCTTCGGTAAACGCTGGCGTTCCCACCGCGCCGTCAGAACCTTTATGCATACTGCCGATATACCGTGCGCCCGCACCAACGGAAATATCATCGGTTGCCTGATATTGGCTCCATAAGGTAAAGGCGTGCTCCGGCGTATAGGGCAGCGATGAGGAACCATCTTGGGCAACATCTTTGCCGTTTTTGATGGTTGCTTTTTGCTGGGTATAGCCGCCAATCACCTGCCACGCGGGGGTGATATTCCCGGCCACGGATATCTCATAGCCTTCGACACGTTTCTTACCATATTGCGAATAAGTCCCGTCATCATTTTGCTCAACTTCATTTTCAATATCAGTACGGAACAGCGCGGCGGTAAGTAGCAGGCGTTTATCCAGAACCTGCCATTTGGTGCCAATCTCGCTGGTGTTGGCTTTTTGCGGTTTAAAATCGGTGCGGTTGGCACTGTTACCGCTGCCAGACTGCGCAAGGGCGAAGTTGTTGCCGCCCGGAGGCTGCTGGGAAACGGCATAGTTAATATAGACATTGCCGTTTTCCGTCAGGTGATACAGCGCCCCGGCTTTCCAGTTCACCAGATTGCCCGACTTGGCGGTATCGACGGTGGTGACCGGAGAACCTTTTGCCACGCCAGCAGGGCAGGTGATGGCACCGCGTCCGCTGCCGCCGCAGGCGGTGGCACTGTCATATTCAGTATGATAATTATCCAGACGGATCCCGCCGTTCAGCTCAAAATCACGGGTGATTTGCAGCGTATCGAAGGCGTAAATTGCGAAGGTATCCGTCTGACCATTGGCGTTTGCGCCGTTGCGCGTCAGGCCGCCGGGATGAATGCTGCTGTCAGGATGATAAATATTTACCGCAGGTAACGTCACCGGATTAACGCCGTAGTTAGTCTGCGTTTCACGGGTAAATTCCACGCCGGTACTGACATCATGACCGATAGAACCGGTATAGAACGTCGAGGTCAGGTTGGTCTGGTTGGTGAGAATTTTATTACTCACATCTTTAGTATTCGCCGTGCGTGACCAGGTCCAGCTATTCACATCGCTGGTGGGCTGGGTAATATTCGACGCCCCGCCCATAATCGCCGTCATCAGGTAATCCTGCTTCACGCGCGACCAACGGGTAGTATTGCGAATGGTGGTGTTATCGTTGATGTCGTGCTCAAAACGCATGGTAGCGGTGTCGGTGGTCGAATCGTCGTAATCGGAATCCGTGCCGTAAAAGTTATGAGTATCAACTTTTCCGGAATGATTCAGGGCCGCCGTTCCCGCAGATGGGGCAGAATAACCCGGTAAACCGATGGTCGGAATGCCGCCGTCTGGCGTGTTGTGCTGGGTGACATGCAGATAATTAAGATACAAACGATTCGCTGTGCCAAGGCCAAAAGCGACAGAAGGGGCGACGCCGTAACGCTCATTTTTAACTTTGTCGCGTCCGGCATCGTGCGTTTTTTCACCCATCACATTCAGGCGCACCGCAGTGGTATCACCAATGACCTGATTGACGTCCAGCGTGCCGCGGCGGAACCAGGCGCTGCCAATACTCGCGGAGGCGTCAATGCCGGAATCATTGCGCGGCTGCTTGCTGATCATATTGATCGAGCCCGTCGGCGCGCTGCGCCCGTAGTCGGTGCCGGACGGCCCTTTAATTACTTCGACCTGCTCGGTATTGAAGGTGTCGCGCGAGACGCTGCCGATATCGCGAATGCCATCAATATAAATACTGTTAGAAGTATCGGCACCGCGCATATAAATGGCGTCGCCAGTGGTGGAGTTACCGTTCTCACCAGCAAAAAACGCACCCACTCCGGGGACGTTTTTGAGCGCGTCGGTAAGGTTGGTTGCGCCCTGATCTTTAATCACTTGTTCAGAAATCACCGTCATCGTGCGGGTAGTATCCGCTACCGGACGCGAGAATTTCGGATCGGCAGATTGTTGTGGCGCATAAAGCGAAGGCGTTGATGCTTCGACAACCAGCGTGTCATCCGCGTTAGTTTGCCCTTCGGCGGCGAGAGCCTGAGCCACAGGCGTGATGCCAATACAAAGACCAGCAAAGAACGTGAGCGAATGAAATTGTCTGGCAGGGAAATTGCGATTGTTTTCCATTTTGCAGGTGACTTTTTCTTATATGTTGAAATTTTCACTGCCACGAGAAAGCATCTCTGCGGATGCGATGCCACTGTTAATCTCGTGATAGCGTTCGTGCAAGTGATAATAATTTTGATAAGCATTATCACTTGGCGCGTTTTTCTATCACCCATTGCGCGAAAAAGAAATACATTTATTTACATTGCGTTCATATTTGATGTTTTTTGCTTACAAATCGGACGAAAACTGCATCCAGAGGCGAATGCAGTTACGTTGGTGGGGTTATTTGTAGATGATTGCAGTACCGAACATCTGGTCATTTCCGCCTGCGGAATTAATGACATAACCTTTCGCGCCTTGTTCGCGCGCTTTTTCTGCCAGTTTATCCTCCAGATCGCTTAGGTTTGATGCGCCAGTTGCCGAAACGGTACCGGCGGGCCGTAGCTGACCGCTGTCCAGGTTACTCATCGGTTGCGCGGCATAAGCCGTGAGAGAGATTCCGCTCAGGACGGTGGCAATCAGTAGTGTGAGGCACTTTTTCATAATGACATCCTCATAAATACAACGGGTAGTGCCTGATAAGTGTAGGTCGCCTGGGCGATGAAAATGACGCAAAAAATTGACAGAGATGCGCTTATTTTTTGAACGATATATTTTTACAAAATAAGACAAATCAATGACATGCATGATGATGATTTTTATGGTGAATTGCCATAAACCATAGCCATGTGAAGGTTTTTAGAAATGATAAACGCAGCCAGATATTTACCCTGTCGCGTTATGCGGGTATCTTACGCCGCTGCTTAAAGGAGAATGCTATGTCCGCCCAGAAACCGGGGTTGCATCCGCGCAACCGTCATCACAGCAGCTACGATCTCGCCACACTTTGTCAGGTCAATCCTGAACTCAGGCAATTCCTCACGCTTACACCCGCCGGGGAGCAAAGCGTAGACTTTGCCAATCCGCTGGCGGTGAAGGCGCTCAATAAGGCGTTGCTGGCCCATTTTTACGCCGTAGCGAACTGGGATATCCCCGACGGTTTTCTCTGCCCACCAGTACCGGGCCGGGCGGATTATATTCATCACCTTGCCGATTTACTGGCAGAAGCAACAGGATCAATTCCAGCTAATGCCAGCATTCTGGATATCGGCGTTGGTGCGAACTGTATTTATCCGCTGATTGGCGTACATGAATATGGCTGGCGTTTTACTGGTAGTGAAACCAGCAGCCAGGCGTTAAGCAGTGCGCAGGCGATCATCAGTGCTAATCCGGGGCTTAACCGCGCCATTCGTCTGCGTCGGCAAAAAGAGAGTGGGGCGATTTTTAACGGCATCATCCATAAAAACGAGCAATACGACGCGACCTTGTGTAACCCGCCATTCCACGATTCCGCCGCTGCGGCACGGGCAGGTAGTGAACGTAAACGCCGTAACCTGGGGCTAAACAAAGACGATGCACTGAATTTTGGTGGTCAGCAACAGGAGTTGTGGTGTGAAGGCGGTGAAGTCGCTTTTATTAAAAAGATGATTGAAGAGAGCAAAGGCTTCGCGAAGCAGGTGATGTGGTTTACCTCGCTGGTATCTCGTGGCGAAAACTTACCGCCGTTGTATCGTGCTCTGACGGACGTGGGCGCGGTGAAAGTGGTCAAAAAAGAGATGGCCCAGGGGCAAAAGCAGAGCCGCTTTATAGCCTGGACCTTTATGAACGACGAGCAGCGCCGCCGTTTTGTCAATCGCCAGCGTTAAAGCGTTGGTTCCCCCGGCGGCAACGGTTCAGCCGGGGTCGCGCCCGGAGCAGGCAGCACCTGATAAGTCTGCACTGGCGCGCGAACGCCCGCCAGGTCGAAATGTTTTTTCACCTGGCTGTCGAGGGCAAAGCGGACCGTCCACTGTTTGAGTGGCAGCGTGGTGAACGAAACACGCAGTGTAAACGCGGTATTGCTTAAGCCGACAATCCCGGCAAAATTCGGTTCACCAATAATCAGCCCGCGAATTTCTTCGTTTTCCATTAATTCCGCTACCGCATCTTTCAGTGCCTGATTGGCTTTATCAGCATCTTCATGGCGATCAACATCGTAATTTGCCACCACCGAACCAATGCCGCGGACGAAGTTAGCAAAGGTAGTTATCGAAGACCACGGAATGATGTGATACGCCCCGGTATCCTGACGCACGCCCACGGAGCGAATCGACATCCGTTCCACAGTGCCGGTCAACGGCCCGATAGTCACCAAATCTCCAGTGTTCATGCCGTTTTCAAACTGAATAAATACCCCGGTGATAATATCTTTCACCAGCGTTTGCGAACCAAACGAGATAGCCAGACCTAATGCCCCGGCACCTGCCAGCAATGGCGCGATATTAACGCCGATTTCCGACAACACAATCATGATGGTGATGGTACTGATAATCACCGCCAGCGCGTTACGAAACAGCGTCAGCAGGGTACGCGTACGGGCGCTGGGTAGCGGGCGGCCATGAATATCCGAAGCCAGCCGGTTTTCGATCAAACTGGCGAGCACTGTCCAGCCAACCGCCGAGAAGAAAAGAATGAGTGCGATACGGATCAGGATATCTACGGTTTTCTGCCCCGCGCCGTTTTGCAGCCAGTTCCAGAAATCGAACAATCCCCATGCGCTCAACAGCAGCATTACCGCCACGCAGACTGTCAGAATACGCGCTGTTTTCAGTGCCGCCGAAAGCCATCCATTCAGCCGTTTTTGCAGCTCGGGATAGTTACGCTGAGTATGTGGCGAGAGGGTGATGGTTTTCGCCAGCCAGCGGGAAAACATACCGGAAACAAATGCTGCGATACCAATAATCGCCAGGCTGCGCACCGTTGCACCCATCATAAATTTCAGGCTGTTGCCCGGATCGAACAACGAAAAGAAAAACAGCACGATAAAATAGGCGCTTGCCAGCCAGTGCCACACCAGCGCAAAGGCGCGGATAAACAGGCTGAAAAAGGCCAGCGAATGCTCCGCGAAGTTGAGCAAATGCTGGGTAATCTCTTTTTTATTACGAAAGATCAGGTACAGCGCCCAGACCGTCATGCACAGCATAATGATGACGTTCGCCAGCGCACCTATCTGTACATTCACCTGATTAGAGATAATCGGCACAGCCACAATCAGACCATAGCCAATCAGGCTGCTTAACCAGCTCAGGCGACGACTCCAGTAACGGGCGGTCTCGTCATGAATCGTGAACGGGCGCAGTTCCGCCACGTTTGGGCAAAAAATCAGGCGTAGTACGGCTTTGAAAAATTCAATCAGGGCAAAGGCGTTGAGAAACAAACTTTGTTGGAAAGCGATGGTGCGACTGCCCGCATTCAGGTTGTCGCTTAAAACCTGACCGACAAATAATGTCAGTGCCAGTAACAGAAGGTCGATAATAAACGCCCCGATAATCATCGCCGGAAGCTGCAACCAGTTATTGCGCTCACGATTTTTTTGCCGCGCCCACTGGCCCATTTTGCGATACAGCGGAAGTGCGCACAGGCGAATCAGCCAGTAAAAACCAAACACTAATACCGCTAACATTGAAAAATGGGTCAACGCATTGCTGAAGGTTTGTGGATTAAACGGCTTATGCGGGGAGCCGGTGATATTGCGATAAAGTTGCCCGAAGCGGGCGGAAAGGGCTTCACCATAATGGCGGCTGACTTCGGTGACCTTTTGCAGCACGGTTTGCTCTTCAACCAGCGTCGGCGGCACGATCTTCGGTACGGGTTCTGCCGGGGGCGTCGCGGCGACGGTGCGCAACTGGTCGATCAACTCTTTACGCGAGGTGTCATTATCCAGCACATCCGCCAGTGCGCCATAGGCCGCTTTTTTTTGTTCGATATCCGGTTCCGGGGCCGGTTCAGTCGTTGAGTCCGTTGTCGTTGTGGTTGTAACGCCGGGTATGGATACCGCGTGGGCAGGTGCGCCCAGCAGGCAGAAGAGGATGAACAGGATCCACCGCATGACTCCTCCAGTGAGAAAACAGAGCAAAAAGATAAGTATAGATGCTGGGGGAGGAGCGATTTTAAATGAGAGGAATCTGGTGTGCCTCCCTTTCGGGGAAAGGGAGGCTGAGAAGTTAAGAGACGTGCTGCAAAAATTCCTGCAAGCGCTGGCTCGGTGGGTTCTTGATCAACACCTGCGGATCGCCATCTTCCGCAATCCGGCCTTTGTCGATAAAGATCAGGCGCGAAGCTACTTTCTCGGCAAAACCGATTTCGTGTGTCACGATCACCATCGTCATCCCTTCTTCAGCCAGATCCTGCATAACCTTCAGCACTTCATGGCGCAGTTCCGGGTCAAGAGCGGAAGTCGGTTCATCAAACAGCATCATTTTCGGCTTCACCGCCAGCGCGCGTGCGATCGCCACACGCTGCTGTTGACCACCAGAAAGTTCGGAAGGGTAGTGATGTGCACGTTCTGCCAGACCGACTTTCGCCAGCAGCTCACGCGCCAGTTTTTCCGCCTCTTCTTTGTTCGCGCCACGCACGCGTAGCGGACCAAACATGACGTTTTCCAGCGCCGTCAGATGCGGGAAGAGGTAAAACTGCTGGAACACCATACCTGCTTCCTGGCGAATCAGGCGCTCGTCAACTTTCGGATCGTTAACCTTCAGGCCATCGACAATCAGATCGCCGGAAGTGATTTCTTCCAGTTTGTTGATGCAGCGCAGCAGGGTCGATTTACCGGAACCGGACGGCCCGATAATCACCACGACTTCGCCCTGAGCAATGTTCAAATCGATATTGTGCAGCACCTGGGTTGGACCAAAATGCTTGGAGACGTTTTTAAATTCAATCACAGGATTTTCATCCTTCTTTCCAGACGACGCAGAATAAAGCTCAGCACCAGGGTAATAATCAGATAGAACACCGCCACGGCGCTCCAGATCTCAAGGGCGCGGAAGTTACCGGCAATAATTTCTTGCCCCTGACGGGTCAGTTCCGCCACGCCGATAACAATAAACAGCGAGGTGTCTTTAATGCTGATGATCCACTGGTTACCCAGCGGTGGCAGCATACGACGCAGTGCCAGCGGTAAAATGACGTAGCGAATGGTTTCCCAACGTGAAAGACCGAGCGCCAGTCCTGCTTCACGAAAACCTTTGTGAATAGACAGCACCGCACCACGCGTGATTTCCGCAATGTACGCGCCGGAGTTGATCATGATGGTGACCACCGCCGCAGTAAACGGGTCGATGCGTAAGTCGTTAAACGCCATCGGCAGGGCGAAATAGATAAACATCACCTGGACGACGATAGGTGTGCCGCGGATCACTTCAATAAAGACCAGCGCGACGTGGTTGGCTATCCAACCACCGAAGGTGCGTGCAAAACCTGCCAGCAATCCGATCACCAGGCCGCCAGCCAGACCGAGGACCGAGATCCACAGGGTCATTTTGGCACCTTCAATCAGAAGCGGAATGGCAGGCCAGATGGCACTCCAGTCAAACTGCATATGTTGTTCCTGTTACCGTGGTGTAAATAATCAAATTCAGGGTAATTAATGGCCCCGGAGCGGGTTTGCGCCCCTCACCCTAATCCTCTCCCCAGAGGGGAGAGGGAACTGCCAGTGCGCCTTACAGGCGTAGCGTTATTATTTCGGTTCAGTACCGAACCATTTTTTGTAGATTTCGTTGTAAGTTCCGTTCTCGCGCAGGGTTTTCAACGCGCCGTTGACTTTGTCACGCAGCTCGTCGCTACCTTTCGGGAACGCAATACCGTATTGCTGTGCTTCCAGAGAGTCACCTACCGCTTTGAACTGACCGTTACCGGCGGTTTTGATGAAGTACAGAATGTTTGGCGTATCGTGCAGAACGGCGTCTGCGCGGTTGGTGCCCAGTTCCATATAGGCGTTATCGATGTTCGGGAACTGACGCAGATCTTTAGTTTTGATGTTTGCTTTCGCGTAATCAACGGAGCCAGTGCCGCTCTTCACAGCAACCACTTTCCCGTCGAGATCTTTCACGCTTTTCACATCGTTATTGTTAGCTTTCACCATCACTAACAGGCCGCTTTTGTAGTAGCCGTCAGAGAAATCGATCGCTTTTTTACGCTCGTCGGTGATGGTAATGCCCGCCAGCGCCAGATCGACGTTTTTGGTTTGCAGTGCCGGAATGATCCCACTGAAATCCATCGGCTTCAGTTCGTAATCCAGCTTCAGCTCTTTAGCGATGGCAGCCCACAGATCAACGTCAAAGCCCACGTATTTATCGCCCTGTTTAAATTCAAACGGAACGAAGGCGGTATCCGTCGCGACAACTAATTTTTTATCCGCGGCATGAGAAGAAACCGCAAAAGCCAGGGTCAGTGCAGCCAGTGAAACTTTTAATACAGACTTCATAGCATTTCCTTTTTTCTATCCACGGGACGATCCCCTGCGTGACATTCACATATATGAAAAAATCGTGCCAGTTTTGCAACTCATTGATTTTTCGAGATGCGGCAAAAACGTGATGCACGATTTATAGGGCAATACCCTGAAGATGCACCATTCTGGGGCACCAAACTGGTGCGCTAAAATTGTGCACTCAACACAGTGATTATTTAGCGTAAAACCTGATGAAAAAACAATCTTTATGTAACGATTGTGTGATGATGTGGATACAAAAAATTTACTTAACCAGCTGGTGATAGCAGATGGATGCACTAAATAAGTGCGTTGAGGCGGGCTACAAAACAAAACGGCCTCCTGTCAGGAAGCCGCTTTTATCGTGTACTAAAGTTCTGCACCATCAGCGATGGATTTATTCGATGTTAGACTCGATAAACCACAGGAATTTATCCAGGTCGCGAGACGCGGCGGTCAGGATATCTGCGGTGTCGTCATCTTTCGCTTCGCCAATCGCTTTGCGTACGTCATTAGCGACGATTGCGTAACGGTCAGCCAGCTCTTTCAGGTGATCCTGAACGTTGTGGATGTCCAGCGGGTAACTTTTCAGCGGAGTTTTGCTGTTAATAACTTGAGTGGTCCCCAGAGCTACACCGCCCAGCTGCACTGCACGTTCTGCCATGGTATCCAGATGATCGATCAGTGCAGTGCGGAAGCCATCCAGCATTTCATGTACGGCAATGAAGTTAGCGCCGCGCATGTTCCAGTGCGCTTGTTTGGTAATCAAAGAAAGATCAATAAACTGGATAACCTGGCGATTCAGCAACTCTACTGTTGCTTTTTTCTCGCTATCAGAGACATCGTTGCGGGTATAAAGCAGATTGGTCGCTTTTGATTTAACTAATTTAGCGGTACTCATAATTTCATATCCTCTTGATGTTATGTCCCAGTAATTAACGAGACTAAGTATAGCACCAGCTATGTGTTCCGCTATTCTGGCTGTTCCTATCACACTAATAGTGGTAACAAGCGTGAAAAAACAAAACCAATAAAAACTCAATGAGTTAGATATATTAATAAGAACAATTCTTATTTATTTGCTCGCCAGGAATTTTCGGAATAAATATGCTTTTGCATAATTCGATATATAAAGACGGTGTAGAGGAAAAGTAGCGAGAAAATCTGCATGGTTATGCATAACCATGCAGTAATGTAAATTTAATTTATGTCTAATTCTTTTATTTTGCTCTCTTTGCGTACTGTCAGCGTAGAACCCATTGAAGCGGCGATGATAGCGCCGAGCGCCAGCAGCTGTATGGGTGTCAGTGTTTCTCCGAGGAAAATCATCCCGGAAACGGCAGCCAGCGCAGGTTCCATGCTCATTAGCGTACCAAATGTGCGTGTTGGCAAACGGGTGAGGGCAATCATTTCCAGCGAATAAGGCAGAGCGGTCGAGAGAATAGCGACCGCCAGACCCAATGGAATAACCGACCAGTGCCAGAGTGCTTCACCAGCCTGAAGCGCTCCAATTGGCACGAAAATTAACGCTGCAATCAACGAACCAATTGCCACCGTCGCAGGGCCATGTTCCGCTCCTGCGCGTTGCCCACTTAAAATGTAAATAGCCCAACAAGCCCCGGCCCCCAGAGCCAGCGCACAGCCGGTTAAATCGACATGGGAAACGTCTTGCCCCAGCGGTAGCAGGAACCACAGACCAAGAACCGCCAGAACAACCCAGACGAAATCTACCGGGCGACGAGAAGAGAACAGCGCCACCGCCAGTGGTCCGGTGAACTCCAGCGCCACCGCAATACCCAGCGGTACCGTCTGAATAGAAAGATAAAAAAGATAATTCATCCCCCCCAGCGAAACGCCGTAAAACAACAGCGGTAACCGCTGCTCTTTGGCAAAGCGCAGTCGCCATGGCTTAAAGAACGCGATGAGGATCAGCGTGCCTAATGCCAGACGCAGCGCAGTGACCCCCGGTGCGCCCACCAGAGGAAAAAGTGACTTAGCTAACGAGGCTCCACTCTGAATAGACGCCATGGCAACGAGCAATATGACTATTGGTAACCAGACCGGCATTTTACGTAATGAACCAGGCATCCTTTCTCCCACAAATATCTAAACCTAAGTAAAGCGTGGAGTGTACTGGATATACCCAATGCTGGTTGAGCATTTGTTGAAAAAATTTTCCCCCGTTTTGACTAAAATGCGCCAGGATTGATGGAATCATTAGTCTGGTGATTAGGAATAATCTGGATGAATGACAGGGAAAACATGCGTAATACTTACGCAGTTCTCTGAAAAAGTGATTTAAATTTAGATGGATAGCGGTGTATGGAAACGTTCTGTTACATGAAATGGCCCGTTAGACATCATAAATCGCGAAGAGTTTCCCATTAATTTTTGATATATTTAAAACTTAGGACTTATTTGAATCACATTTGAGGTGGTTATGAAAAAAATTGCATGTCTTTCAGCACTGGCCGCAGTTCTGGCTTTCACCGCAGGTACTTCCGTAGCTGCGACTTCTACTGTAACTGGCGGTTACGCACAGAGCGACGCTCAGGGCCAAATGAACAAAATGGGCGGTTTCAACCTGAAATACCGCTATGAAGAAGACAACAGCCCGCTGGGTGTGATCGGTTCTTTCACTTACACCGAGAAAAGCCGTACTGCAAGCTCTGGTGACTACAACAAAAACCAGTACTACGGCATCACTGCTGGTCCGGCTTACCGCATTAACGACTGGGCAAGCATCTACGGTGTAGTGGGTGTGGGTTATGGTAAATTCCAGACCACTGAATACCCGACCTACAAACACGACACCAGCGACTACGGTTTCTCCTACGGTGCTGGTCTGCAGTTCAACCCGATGGAAAACGTTGCTCTGGACTTCTCTTACGAGCAGAGCCGTATTCGTAGCGTTGACGTAGGCACCTGGATTGCCGGTGTTGGTTACCGCTTCTAATCACTTCGGTGATATAAAAAATCCGCCTCTCGGGGCGGATTTTTGTTTTTAAGGTTTCGGGTCGAAAATATCGGTTCCGAGATGGTTGTAATCTACCTTCTGTAACTGGAAGTTGGTGATGTATATCGGCCCGGCTTTCTTCTCAGATATAAACGGGTATTTGATGTTAATTTCCTTCGCTTTAATTCCCGTCCACTGGGAGAAAAAACCTAAGAAGTCATTGGCTGAGCGGCGGGCTTTAATCACCCGATGCGCTTTATCGTCGCTGGAAATGACCATAAAAGGCACCTGGAAATTTTGCTGATACTTATCATCATGGGCAAGGTATTGCACGTCTTTACCGCGCTCTTTAAAGGCCAGACCGTGGTCAGAAAAGTAAACCAGCGAGAAGCTGCTGCCGCTGTTGCGTAACTGATCGTACAGTTTGCGCAGTAAATCGTCCGTTTGCGTCATGGTATAGAGATAGCACGACGTTTCTTTTGATTGCACAAAGGTTTCGTATTTGCCTTGTGTCCTGTCGCAGGCCTGCGGATGCGAGCCCATCAGATGTAGAACAATCAGCTGCGGTTGCGAGTGCTCTTGCGCCAGCACTTGAGCGGTCATATCCAGTAACGCTTCGTCTTTCGTGTTTTTATCTGCTTCAAAATTACCTTCTTTCAGGAAGTACACTTCATCTGCACGTTTGGCGATGCTGGCGATGGCGGTATCGTATTCGCCGATTTGGCCCTGGTTGGAAAACCACCAGGTCTGGAAGCCCGCGCGATTTGCCAGGGTGACAAAGTTATCCTGAAACTGTGGTTTGCCATCGACAACGCGATTGAGCGTTAAGCCAAGCGATTTCTGCGTGGAGCCACTGGCGGCAATGTAGTCAGCAAATATCAAACCGTTAACGCTGCTGGCAAACGGGGTATTGTCCCAGTGACCGCCAAAGGCACCGAGGGCATCGCGACGCGCGCTTTCACCGATCACCACCACATAGGTCTGATACTTCGGCTTAACGGCAGTGACCGTCCAGGTATCTTTCATTCCGGAAAGTTTTGCCATCCGTTCTTGCTCTTCAATCACCTCGTTATTATTGACGATGACATCCTTAGCAAAACGAAATACCGGATAGCCAGTATCTTTCAGTTTAAATACGCCGCCCCAGGCCAGGTTTTGCACGGGAGCAACAAAAAATGTCGCCACACTGAATACCAGACACAGGCTGTCGAAGGTATTCCAGCGCGCTTTTTCATTCTCTTTTTTTCGCCTGATTGCTATTACGCCGAGCGCAAAAATAAATAAGCCGACCAGGTAGCTGTACCACGGAAAAATCGTCAGGATTTCGGTCGACTCTTCCATATTGGTGGAGTGCAATGCCAGCAATGTATTGAAATTAGGCGCGCCGTAGGCCTGAGCAAAAGGGAAATAACAAGCCGCCACCAGCGAACTGACACCGACCAGAACTTTTTGTACGCGAGGCAATGTTCGCCATAGCAAAAGCAAAATAGCCGTAAACGCAGCGGTGTAGAGCAAACTGAAGGGATAACCTAAGCCGAGGTTAATTAATAGCGACTGTAAAAAGTAGAACGCAGTCCACGGGCTAAATACCCGGCTACGGGTAACAAGCGATTCTTTGAGGGTTAAATTCATATGCCACTATCGTAACAAACGCCATGTGCTTACCCTGGCGTCAAGGGTCAATACCTGCAAGAGTGCGTGGAGAGGGGAAAGGGGTCCGCATCCGCGAGCCGCAATATACGCAGGGCTGCAAGAAGATAGAGCGAGCCGCCGTTCAGGTCAACTACTGACGAACAAATCTTTTGCGAAGGGGATTGCAAATCCGACAAAAAGTGGGGTTTTTCAGACCAAAACGCGTTGTGCCTGCATAAAAGCAGGAGTGAAGCGGCGTACCGCGACGCCGCTATTTATCGGAAGGTTTATCTTGCTGCGGTTTGTTGTTGACCATATCGCACAACATAGAGAGCAGCATTAACCGTACTTTAAAGGGAGAATGACTAAACACGCGCATACACCTCTTGAACTCATTCATAAGACCTCCTGACTTGCTAATCCCGTCGATCCTTGAGGGATGATTGCATTACATACAGATATAGCACAGGCTATATTATATAGCTATTGCTAAAACGTTAATTTTTTGTACCTTCGCAACTCTGGTTTACAATGTGCGCACGAAATGAGAACGCTAGGTATGCGTCACCATAATGAGGAAGCACAATGAGTCGTCGCGCAGGTACGCCAACAGCAAAAAAAGTGACGCAGTTAGTGAACGTGGAAGAGCACGTTGAAGGGTTCCGCCAGGTCAGAGAGGCGCATCGGCGCGAGCTTATTGATGATTACGTTGAGCTGATTTCTGACTTGATCAGGGAAGTGGGGGAAGCTCGTCAGGTAGACATGGCTGCTCGTTTGGGAGTTTCGCAACCGACGGTGGCTAAAATGCTTAAGCGACTGGCAACCATGGGGCTGATTGAAATGATCCCCTGGCGTGGCGTGTTTTTAACGGCAGAAGGAGAGAAGCTGGCGCAGGAAAGCCGCGAGCGACATCAGATAGTCGAAAATTTCTTGTTGGTGTTGGGCGTCAGTCCGGAAATCGCCCGTCGCGACGCGGAAGGCATGGAGCACCATGTTAGTGAAGAGACGCTCGACGCTTTTCGTTTGTTTACCCAGAAACACGGTGCCAAATGAGCCTGCCTTTTTTACGCACGCTGCAAGGCGATCGTTTTTTTCAGTTATTAATTCTTGTTGGTATCGGATTAAGCTTTTTCGTGCCCTTTGCACCGAAATCATGGCCTGCTGCTATCGACTGGCACACCATCATCACCTTAAGCGGCCTGATGCTGCTGACCAAAGGTGTGGAGTTAAGCGGCTATTTTGATGTGCTGGGGCGCAAAATGGTGCGCCGCTTTGCTACGGAGCGTCGGCTGGCGATGTTTATGGTGCTGGCGGCGGCGCTGCTTTCTACCTTTCTGACCAACGATGTCGCGCTGTTTATAGTTGTTCCGCTGACTATCACGCTAAAAAGACTGTGTGAGATCCCGGTTAATCGGCTGATTATTTTTGAGGCGCTGGCAGTCAATGCGGGTTCGCTACTGACGCCAATTGGCAACCCGCAAAATATTCTTATCTGGGGACGTTCTGGTCTTTCGTTTGCCGGATTTATTGCCCAAATGGCACCGCTGGCTGGCGCAATGATGCTGACACTCCTGCTGTTGTGCTGGTGTTGTTTCCCTGGAAAGGCGCTGCCGTACCATACGGGGGCGCAAACGCCGGAGTGGAAACCGCGGCTGGTGTGGAGTTGTCTGGGGCTGTATATCGTCTTTCTGACGGCGCTGGAGTTCAAACAAGAGCTGTGGGGACTGGTGATTGTGGCGGCAGGCTTTGCGCTGCTGGCACGTCGCGTGGTGCTCAGTGTGGACTGGACGCTGCTGCTGGTGTTTATGGCGATGTTTATCGACGTCCATTTACTGACCCAGCTTCCAGCGTTGCAAGGCGTGTTGGGTAACGTGAGTCATTTATCTGAACCCGGGTTATGGTTAACGGCAATCGGTTTATCGCAGGTGATCAGTAACGTGCCGAGTACCATTTTGCTGCTCAATTATGTGCCACCGTCTTTATTATTGGCATGGGCGGTAAACGTAGGTGGCTTTGGTTTATTACCCGGATCGCTGGCAAATTTGATTGCGTTACGGATGGCGAACGATCGCCGCATCTGGTGGCGTTTCCATCTCTATTCAATACCGATGCTGTTGTGGGCGGCGCTGGTGGGATACGTTTTGTTAGTTATGATCCCGGCCTGGTAAGGTCAGGCAAATAAAAAAGGCGGATGATGAGTCCGCCTTTGTTTTACGTTTTGACGATTAATTCAGACGAACCGGCATCCCGGAGCGGTTTTTAATCGCTTCATCAAGAACAACCTGGTCAACATCTGGCTGACCGGTCACTGTCTGCACGCTCTTCGTCAGGGTAATTGGCACAATTTCCTGACCTTCAAACTGGGCTTCGGTGGTAGACAGCGGGTTATGGACTTCAATGTAACGGCTGCCGTCTGGTTCGGTAGTCGCTTTCACCGGCTCATCAATAAACTGCACGCGAGTACCGACAGGCACTTTCTCGAACAGGAATTTGATGTCTTCGTTACGCAGACGCACACAACCATGACTTACACGCAGGCCGATACCGAAGTTGGCGTTGGTGCCATGGATAGCGTACAGGCGACCGATGTAGAGTGCATACAGCCCCATCGGGTTATCCGGACCTGCCGGAACGACAGCCGGAAGCGGTTCGCCCGCAGCGCGGTACTCTGCGTGCATTTTGGCGGTCGGCGTCCAGGTCGGGCCTGCTTTCTTACGCTCAACTTTGGTGGTCCAGTTGATAGGCGTATCTTTGCCTAACTGACCAATGCCGATCGGCAGCACGATAACGGTGTTGGTCCCTTTCGGATAGTAATACAGACGCATCTCTGCACTGTTAATGACGATGCCTTCATGAACGGTATCCGGCAGGATCAGCTGCTGCGGAATGTTCAGTACAGTACCGCCTTTCGGCAGGAAGGTATCCACACCCGGGTTCGCTTCCATCATATTGGAAAGCCCCATCTGGTACTCCGCGGCAAAATACTCCAGCGGCTGAGTGTTACCTTCAGGAATGGTGATCACCTGATTCTGACCAACCAGGCGACTCCCGTCGGTTGGCAGAGGATAAGTTACCGCAGAGGCGGTACTGCAAAAGCCGACAACAGCGAAGGCCGCTGCGAATAATGTTTTCAATTTCATATTCATGTTAAGCGAGATTTTGTGCCTGGCAGGCCATTGGGTTGAGAATATTAGAGTATTGGAAGCGCATTATAAGTTCATTCCAGCTCACAGTGAAATCAGATGTGTACGAAATCACATTTTTTGCCTTTGGCTTGAGTGTAGACCTTAAGCGAGGAGCAGGATCTTCTTTCAGACTTATGGCATAATACGCGGTTTGTCATATCTCTTTTCAGGATACGCCTGTGTTAGTTTCCAGTAACGTCACCATGCAGTTCGGCAGTAAGCCGTTGTTTGAAAACATTTCCGTCAAGTTTGGCGGCGGCAACCGTTACGGCCTGATTGGCGCGAACGGTAGTGGTAAATCCACCTTTATGAAGATCCTCGGCGGCGACTTAGAGCCGACGCTGGGTAACGTTTCCCTCGATCCCAACGAGCGCATTGGTAAATTGCGTCAGGATCAGTTTGCCTTTGAAGAGTTCACCGTGCTGGATACGGTGATCATGGGGCATAAAGAGTTGTGGGAAGTGAAGCAGGAGCGCGACCGTATCTATGCTTTGCCGGAAATGAGCGAAGAAGACGGTTATAAAGTGGCCGATCTGGAAGTGAAATACGGCGAAATGGACGGTTACTCTGCGGAAGCTCGCGCCGGTGAACTGTTGCTTGGCGTGGGAATTCCAGTGGAACAACACTACGGCCCGATGAGTGAAGTTGCTCCTGGCTGGAAGCTGCGTGTGCTGCTGGCGCAGGCGCTGTTTGCTGATCCGGACATTCTCCTGCTCGACGAACCGACCAACAACCTCGACATCGACACCATTCGTTGGCTGGAACAGGTGCTGAACGAGCGTGACAGCACCATGATCATCATCTCGCACGACCGTCACTTCCTTAACATGGTTTGTACCCACATGGCGGATCTGGATTACGGCGAGCTGCGCGTTTATCCGGGCAACTACGATGAGTACATGACGGCGGCGACCCAGGCGCGTGAACGTCTGCTGGCTGATAACGCCAAGAAGAAGGCGCAGATTGCTGAGCTGCAATCTTTCGTTAGCCGCTTTAGCGCCAACGCCTCGAAATCTCGCCAGGCAACTTCGCGCGCGCGCCAGATTGATAAAATCAAACTGGAAGAGGTGAAAGCCTCCAGCCGTCAGAACCCGTTCATCCGTTTTGAACAGGATAAGAAACTGTTCCGTAATGCGCTGGAAGTGGAAGGTCTGACCAAAGGGTTTGATAACGGTCCGCTGTTTAAAAATCTCAACCTGCTGCTGGAGGTCGGTGAAAAACTGGCGGTACTGGGTACCAACGGCGTCGGTAAATCAACGCTGTTGAAAACGCTGGTGGGCGATCTGCAACCGGACAGCGGCACCGTAAAATGGTCTGAAAACGCGCGCATTGGTTACTATGCTCAGGACCACGAATATGAGTTTGAAAATGATCTGACCGTGTTCGAATGGATGAGCCAGTGGAAGCAGGAAGGCGATGACGAGCAGGCGGTACGCAGCATTCTCGGTCGTTTGCTGTTCAGCCAGGACGACATCAAAAAGCCAGCTAAAGTGCTTTCCGGTGGGGAAAAAGGGCGGATGCTGTTTGGTAAGTTAATGATGCAGAAGCCGAACATTCTGATCATGGACGAACCGACCAACCACCTGGATATGGAATCCATTGAGTCGCTGAACATGGCGCTGGAACTGTATCAGGGCACGCTGATCTTTGTTTCACACGACCGTGAGTTCGTAAGCTCCCTGGCGACCCGAATTCTGGAAATCACCCCGGAACGCGTGATCGACTTTAGCGGTAATTACGAAGATTACCTGCGTAGTAAAGGGATCGAGTAAGTTATTATCCGTCAGCCCGATACTGTCGGGGTGACGGCGGCTGATGACAAACGCAAGATTGCCTGATGCGCTATGCTTATCAGGCCTTGTATTATCCCTCCTGTGCAGAGAAAATCGGCCAGTTTTCTCTGCCTGCAGTCCGCATGCCGTATCGGGCCTTAGGTTTTCAACCTGTTGCGTAGATTCATGCAGCGGA